>JAFMDF010000373.1 GCA_017857395.1 Bacteroidota bacterium
TACTACTTTTTCTTTTTGCATCAAAATTCGAATAAAGAAACAATTGAAGCAGTTAATCAATTGATTCAACTGACTATCAGACACATTTCCTTGTATTTTGTATAAGATATAGGCCTCTATCTGTTCTTTACTTATGGAAGACGGTTTGACATTTGGAAAATAAGCCAAAAAATGAGTAAACAATCCTTTATAAGTTTTTATTGTTCGCCACGCTTTATGCTCTAACATCAATTTTTCTTCAAAAGCAACAAGTGCTCTTTTTTGCATGTCATTCAATTTAAACTTAACCGCTTTCATCTTTTGCGTTCCCTCTACCTTAAACTCATCTGGAATATTCGGATTTATCTCAAAAGAATATTGCAGATGTTGCTGACCAATTAATTTCCATAACCGCTTTAAACTGTCTTTTACATAAGGAATACACCAGTATTTACCTTCCGTTTCCCATTTTCGACCAGGTATATTTTTCACTACTTCTATCCATCCTTTTTTATCGTAGGATACCCAAAGTACCAACCACTCATTATTGGCCTTTTCCAATATGATTTGCTCCCCAATAAATACTTTAAAAGTACGCTCCCCTTGTTGAATCGTTTTGAAAAACTTAGCCGCTGGCACACTATTTTTAGGGATAGTGATGATACCCGTTCTTTTTTGATAGGTTCCTTTACTCTTTGCCAAATGTTCGGGCGTAGCCATTATACAATTATCAGGTAATTTCATAACAGTTTTTTGGGTATCAGCAGGTATTTCTTTAGGCGTAATTAACGATGCTGCTATTTTTAAGTCCGTCCCAAACAATTGGATTAACTGTTGAAAAGTAGCTTCATTTTTAGGTACACTCCAATATTGCTGCCCTTTATTCCAAGCTCGATTTGGTAAACTCCGAATCTGTTGTATCCAATCTTTCCGTTGCCAAGGCACAAATACCTTTACTCTAGTATCGTGTTCAGGTTCTACTCGAACCACTAGTTGTTGTTCACTCATAATATTAGTTTTGGCAAATAAACTCTATTTTCCAAAATCTATCCGTTTTTAATCGTTTACTTACGTTTGTAAACGTTTGTAGCCGTTTGTAAACGTTTACAAACGGCTATACGTTTGGAAATTTTCAATTTTCAATTTCTAATTTTCAATTTTCAAAGAGGGACTACCTATCTTTGCAGAAAACGAAAACCATGCGCCTACCATTTTTATTATTTGCTTGTTTATTATTTGCTTGTTCCCCTACTCCACCACAGAGCGTGGAACTCACCAATATCAAAATCGCCCGTGATAAATGGGGCGTCCCGCATATCATGGCGCCGACAGATGCAGAAGTTGCCTATGGACTAGCATGGGCAGAATGTGAAGATGATTTTATCACTTTGCAGGAACAAATGGCGGCAGGAAAAGGAAAATTAGGCGAAATCAAAGGACAAGATGGGTTGATTGTCGATTTTGCTATCAAATTTATGGGTTTACCTGAAATCGCCGCCGCCCGTTATGACAAAGAAGTAACTGGGCGATTTAAAACCTATTTGGAAAGCTATGCAGATGGCTTAAATGCTTATGCAGCATTACATCCCGATGAGGTATTATTAGATGGTTTATTTCCATTGACTGGACAAGATGGCATCGTTGGCTATTTATTAGGCAATGTAGAAGTATCCGGTGCAGGAAAAGATTTACAGAAAATAATGAATGGCAAAATTATTAAGGAACTCCAAAGTAATTTCCCGAAAGGGTCAAATGCGATTGCCATTTCCAAAAATAAAACAACGGATGGAAAAACCTATTTAGCCATTAATTCTCATCAACCCTTAGAAGGCTGGTATTCTTGGTATGAGGCGCATTTGATTAGTGACGAAGGCATGAATATTTTGGGCGGTACTTTTCCTGGTGGCATGGTGATTTTCCACGGCGTCAATGAACATTTAGGTTGGGCGCATACGGTGAATCATGCGGATTTTTCGGACACCTATAAACTGACGATGCATCCAGATAATGCCTTACAATATGAATTTGACGGAGAATGGTTAACCTTAGAAGAAAAGCATCATTGGGCATGGATGAAAGTAGCTGGTCCTATCAAAATTCCGATTCGACAAACAAATTATGCTAGTAAATACGGGCCTACTTTTGAAACGGATGATGGTTTTTATGCTTGGCGATTTGCAGTTGGGGAAAGCATTAGAATGGGGGAACAATGGTATAAAATGAATAAGGCAACCAATTTTAAAGAGTTTTATGATGCGCTAAAAATACAAGGGATTGCTTGTTTGAATGTGGTGTATGCCGACAAAGAAGATAATATCTATTTTTTAAGTAATGGTCGGTTACCCGTAAGAGACCCTAATTACGATTGGAGTACCGTTTTACCAGGCAATACTTCTGCTACTTTATGGGATGGAAATACGGTTTCTTTGGATAGTTTGCCACAGGTTTTAAACCCTGAATGTGGCTGGGTCTTTAATACGAATAATACGCCCTATTCGGCTAGTGATAATCAAGACAACTTTGTAGAAACTGCTTTAAATAAAACGATGGGCTTTCAAGGAGTTGGATTAGAAAACAACCGTAGTAGTCGTTTTTTAGAGTTGATTAATCAATATGATAGTTTGAGTTATGATGATTTTAAACGGATTAAATACGACCGCCAATATCCTTCCAAAATGATTTTGCCTAGTGCCACTAATTTGGAAATGCTAATGAATTTAGACGCTACTAAATACCCTGATATTGCTGACGCTATCAACCTGTTATCTACTTGGGACAGACAAACTTACTTAGGCAATACCTCCGCTCCCCTATTTTTATTGACTTGGAAATATATTGATGAAATTAGAAAAGCGGAAGATCGAGCAGTGCGTGGTGGCGTTTTGACCACCGAAGATTGTATAACTGGTATTCGTAAAGCTAAAACTGAATTATTAGAAAAATATGGCCAGCTAGAAGTGGAAATTGGGGAAATGCAGCGACATATTCGAGGCGAAGTTAATATTCCGCTAGGTGGTGGTCCTGATGTACTGGCAGCCATGTATAGCTTTGAACAAGACAATGGGCAATACAAAGGAGTGGCTGGTGATTCTTACATCGAATTGGTCCGTTTTGGCCCTGATGGAGTGGAAATTGAATCGGTTAATGCTTACGGTTCTTCTGCCAATGAAGGGGATGAACATTTTACGACGCAAATGGAATTGTTTGCTGGGCAGAAATTGAAGAAAATGACGTTGGATAAGGAAGAAGTTCTGCGGACAGCGGTGAAGGTTTATTCGCCTTTGAAGCCTTTGTAGTACTCAAAATTTTTAATAAAAAGTATTTTGGAGTTTAATTTTTTTGGAGTTATTTGCTGGGCAGAAATTGAAGAAAATGACGTTGGATAAGGAAGAAGTTTTGCGGACAGCGGTGAAGGTTTATTCGCCTTTGAAGCCGATGTGATTTCAATTTTCAATTTTGAAAATTGTTAACTTCCCAACCAAAAAGGAGCAAGTCCAGCACCAAAGCCATAACCTGCTCCCTTTTGAAAATTGAAAATTATAAATTGAAAATTGAAAATTACTCAAGTTCCACAACCAAATCATCTTGCACCACCAAAGTCTTTGCCTTCAAATGAACCAGCTTCACTATTCCTGCAACAGGCGCAGTAATCGTACTTTCCATTTTCATTGCCTCAATAATGAATAAAGGCGCATTCGCTTCCACTTTATCACCCGCCTTTACCAATACTTTTGATAAACTGCCTTGTAGTGGCGAACCAATTTCATTATCCGCAACTGCTTTACGGTTTTGAATGACTTTGACGCTACTGTTTTTGTCTTTAACGACCACCGCTCTTGCTTGACCATTTAGATTAAAAAACACCATCCGATCTCCGAGTGCATTCGTTTTGGTATCGTCTAAATATTGAATCAATAAGTTTTTACCTTGTTCTAATTTGACCATGATTTCTTCGTAAGACTTTAAGCCATAAAAATAAGCGGTACTTGGCAAAATTCTGACCACGCCATATTTTTTGAAATGCTCATAAAAATCTGTAAATACTTTTGGGTACAATTTATAGGATAAAAAGTCCCGCATTTCTAAATTAGGATTATCAAACTCTACTTTGAAAGCAGCAAATTCGTTCTCAAAATCAATGGGTTCTAAATGTGCATTTGGTTTATCTGTAAATGGTTTTTCGTCCTTTAAAACCAATTTTTGAATTTTTTCAGGAAAACCACCCTTGATTTGTCCTAAATTTCCACGCATCAAGTCTTTTACAGAATCTGGAAAATCTAACTTATCCCCTCTTTCTAAAATATCTTCCTTCGTTAAATTATTGGAAGTCATAAACATCGCCATATCTCCCACTACTTTAGAAGAAGGTGTTACTTTTATAATCCCACCAAATAAATCATTGGCAATCGTATAGTTCTTTTTGATGGTTTCAAATTTATCTTCTAAACCTAAACCTCTTGCTTGAGGCCGCAAGTTGGAATATTGACCACCAGGAATTTCCATATCATATACATCCGCCGTTCCTGCTCTTAGCTCTGTTTCAAACGGATAGTACTGCGTTCTTACATCTTCCCAATAATCAGAAAATTCATTTAGCGAATTTAAATCAATTTTACGTTCTCTTTTATGCCCTTGCATCATCGCCACCACCGAATTAAAGTTCGGTTGCGAAGTCAAACCAGACATTGAACTCAATGCCAAATCTACTACATCAACGCCTGCATCAATCGCACTTAAATAAGTCGCTGCTTGAATAGAACTCGTATCATGTGTATGTAAATGAATCGGTAAATCAACTGCTTTTTTCAAGGCTTTGATTAAGGTCGTTGCCGCACTTGGCTTCAACAAACCAGCCATGTCTTTTATCGCAATGATATGCGCGCCTTCATCCTCTAATTGTCGAGCTAAATCTAGATAATATTGTAAATCAAATTTAGTTTTATTTGGATTGCTAATATCACCAGTGTAACAAATACAAGCTTCTGCCAAGGCATCCGTTTCATTCCGCACCGTTCTAATCGACGTTTTCATTGCTTCCACCCAATTCAACGAATCGAAGATTCTAAATAAGTCAATCCCCGTAGTATGTGCTTGAACAATGAATTTTTCTATTAAATTATCAGGATAGGCTTTATAACCAACTGCATTTGAGCCTCTTAATAACATTTGGAAAATCACATTCGGAATTTTCTCTCTCAATTGTTCTAACCTTAACCACGGGCATTCTTTTAAAAACCGTAGCGATACATCAAAAGTTGCACCACCCCAAACTTCCATAGAAAAGACATCTTGTCCATGATTTTTGGCAAAACTTTCTGCTACTTTTAGCATGTCATAACTTCGCATCCTAGTTGCTAAAAGTGATTGATGCGCATCTCTAAAAGTCGTATCAGTATATTGAATTTTTTTATCCTTTTTAAGCTGTTGCGCAAACTTAACAGGCCCTAATTTTTTCAATAAATCTCGACTCCCTTTTGGATACGCTTCGATGTGTTTATGTTGTGGTACAATTGGTTTAGTAAACACTTTTTTAGGGTCTACATATTTAACATCAGGATTACCATTGACATTCACTTCTGCTAAATAATTAAGCAATTTGGTTCCTCTATCTTTTCGTCGCTTGATGGTGGTAATTAATTCAGGGTATTTTTTGATAAAATTGACCGTCGCTGCTCCATTTCTAAATTCTTCATTTTGTAAAAGATTTAGTAAGAACATAATATTGGTGTTCACCCCTCTAATTCTAAATTCTCGTAAGGCTCGGTGCAATCGGTCAGCTGCCCCACTTAAAGTACGCCCTGAGGCAGTCACTTTTACCAACATACTATCAAAAAATGGCGAAATTTTCGCTCCTGCATAAGCACTACCTGCATCCAATCGAATACCCATCCCACTTGCAGAACGATAAGCGACTAAGGTGCCATAATCTGGTTTGAAATCCTCTGCTGGATTTTCTGTCGTTACCCGACATTGAATAGCAAATCCATTACAGACCACATCATCTTGGCTACGAATAAAAATCGTTGGATGCGATAATGGGTAGCCCATAGCTACCAAAATCTGTGACCGAACAATATCAATGCCCGTCAATTCTTCCGTTACCGTATGCTCTACTTGAATTCTTGGATTGACTTCAATAAAATAAATATTCTCCGCTACATCTACTAAAAATTCTACCGTTCCCGCATGCGAATAATTGGAATGTTTCCCAATTCTCACCGCATATTCATACAACTTATCTCTAGTTTCTTGTTTCAAACCAAAACTTGGTCCAATTTCCACTACCTTCTGGAAACGTCTTTGTACCGAACAATCTCTTTCATATAAATGCACAATATTTCCATACTTATCTCCTAACAACTGCACTTCAATATGCTTTGGGTTTTCGATGAATTTTTCAATAAATACTTCATCGCTACCGAAAGCAGTCTTCGATTCTCCTTTGGCTTCATTATAAGCTTTAGAAAACTCTGCTTCGGTACGCACCACTCTCATGCCACGACCACCGCCACCGTTTTTGGCTTTCACCATAATCGGCCAATCAATTTTTTTAGCTTCTCTTAGCGCCACAGGTTCTTCGGAAACATCTACTAAACTATCTTCAATTAGCGGTACATTTATTTCCCTCGCAAAGGCTTTGGTCAATACCTTGTCTCCTACTTTCATCATCGTTTCTGGCTCAGGGCCAATAAAAATAATTCCATTTGCCTGACATTTTCTCACAAAATGGATATTTTCCGACAAGAAACCATAGCCAGGGTGAATCGCTTCTGCCCCACATTTCTTCGCAACTCGAATGATTTCATCAATATCCAAGTAAGGCTTCAAGGGGCTATCATCCGGGCCAATTTGGTACGATTCATCCGCTTTATATCGGTGCAAAGAATATCTATCTTCAAAGGTATAAATGGCGACCGTTCTCAATTTTAATTCGGAGGCTGCTCTTAATACTCTAATCGCAATCTCGCCTCTATTGGCAACTAATATTTTTTTGAACTTCTTAATCTTCGGTTCCATAATGAAATTTATTTTTTAATTTTTTATCGGGTACTCAACTATAGTAAAAGACTCGATCTACTAAATTTAGTAAATCTATAATTTTTTGATTTTAAATTTAAAAATTTAGCAAATTGCTCTTTTTGCATCCCCCTTATACTTCATAAGTAGTCACTACAAAAATAATCAATGGTTCGTCACCTGTATTTTCGACGGCGTGTAAAGCCATTCCTTTTATACTGGTAATATTTCCTTTTGTTAGGGGATATTTTTTAGGTTCACTTTTTCCATTCTCTTTTTCATAATACATGCCTTCTCCATGCATCACAATGTATAATTCCTGTTCTTTCCGAGTACCATGGGTATGAAACCCACAACTATCTGCACTAGTTGGCAAAATCATATAAGCGCCTATTCTATTATTGACAAGTTCTTCAGCTTGAAAAAGCTGTAATAGGTAAACCGTACCTTCTCCGCCATACATTTGTGCTCGTTTATCATATCGGGCTGCCTTTCTTGGAGCCGTACCCAAATGAAAAACGGTTGGCGTAATATAAGGCGCGACCAATTGGTCAATGGCTAATTTTTCTGCTGTGGTCATTGTAGTTTTACTCATTCTTTATTGCTTTTACGACAAGTAATAAATGAAAATTACAGGTAATTTTATGAATTTATGGCAGAATCTGGTTGGAAAGGACTGCAAAAGTGCTAAAATTATGGGACAAAATAAACATTCGGGAATAATAAAATTGCTGGCATCTTAAAATTATTATTTTAAAATTCCTCAATGCCCTACATCTCCAACGATTCAATTGTTTTAAATTAAAAACAATTTCCATACTTCTCTTATTTAAATAATAGGTTATTTCCCGTTTGTTATTATATTGCGCTTTCAAGGTTCATTATTTTATTTTAGTAATGTCCTTTCTAACCATTTTTAATAAAACCAATACATTATGTCTGCCGAATTACAGACTGCGCTCCTGCTCCTTGTAGTTGGAATGATTACTGTTTTTATCATTCTCTCTTTAGTCGTCTTGACTGGCCGTACCCTTATATGGGTCGTTAATAACTATTTCTCTCCTGAAGAAAAATTAGCTTACGATTATAAAGTTCCTTTTGTAGAAGATGATGTCATTTACAAGAAAAAATTAGCGGCCATTACCGCTGCTGTAGAAATTGCTACAGGTGGACAGGGGAAAATAACTAAAGTAGAAAGGCTATAGGATTTATTATCGGGTAACTTCCCGTTACTGGATAATTTTAAACCACTCCTTAGCCCTAATCAATTTTATATAAAAAATAGAATTACTGGATAACAGAACTAATCCAATAATAGCGAATAACAAAT
>JAFMDF010000374.1 GCA_017857395.1 Bacteroidota bacterium
CATAACTCAAAAATACGGGGATTTTTTTTTCCTCGTTTGCACAGCCTATATTTGATAGAATAGTTGTACCAATTTCATTAGCATCCAAATCATCAATACATGTAATAACTAGTAGATTTTCAAACCATCCTATTTTGTTATTTCCCATTGTCCCAAATAATACATCCTTGTCCCCATCACCATCTAAATCTGCCGCATGAACTACTATTGGGTTATCGGCATATCCCCCTAATAACTTTTGTTCCGAAAAATTTCCAGTACCATTATTTTCGTACCAAGCGACTTTCTTATCTCCCCAAGAAACCGAAAGTACATCCATATCTCCATCTTTATCCAAATCAGCACTTGAAACATCTTCTGGAAGGTTGACCGCTGTCGATATAATCTTTTTTTCCGAATAAACTCCATCAGCAAGTTGTTCGTACCATGCGATCATTCTTTTTTCATATACTCCGACAATGATATCTAAATCTTTATCTCCATCTATATCCGCTGTAGTTATTGATTCAATATCGACTTCATCCTTTACTATTATTATGGGGTTAGTAAAATTACCTAATCCATCATTTTTTCGACAAATAATATCCTGAGCTCTCCCTCCAGATACAGAAATAATATCCAAATCTCCATCATTATCTATATCTATAACTTGTCCAGCACCATAAGGATTAGAAGTTCCTAGAATAAGTTTTTTATCAGAGAAATTACCAGCACCATCGTTCTCGTACCAAAATGTTCCACCAGAAGAAAGATAAATAATATCCAAATCATTATCTGCATCTAAATCTTCTAAAAACAGAAAATTAGAAAATTGATTAAACCTAATATCTAATGAAATAATCTGTTGTTCTGAAAAAACACCATTACCTTCATTTTCGTATTTAGCTAGTTTATAGTCTTTTATAGAAGCCGAAATTACATCAATATCCCCATCATTATCCAAATCTCCAGCAATCCCATATTCTAAACCATCTACTTTTATTGAAATTATTTTTGGAAAAGAAAAATTTCCCACTCCATCATTTTCGTGCCACCTAAGCTGGTTGTCCCAAAAACCTCCTGAAATAATATCCAAATCTCCATCTTCATCCAAATCTGCATAGTTGACAAAACAAATATCTCCATTGTAATGAGCAATGATTTTTTCACAGGAGAATTGAGCAAATATTGTTATGGGTAGCAATAAGAATATAAATACAGCCTTGTTTTTAAGTCCTTTTGTTTTCATGTAAATCGCTAATTTTTATCTTTAAATTAATTTTATTACTCTAATATTTCTTTACACCTTCCTTCCTAAGGTCTGATTAAAAAACTTACAGTTATCAAACTGACAACCTCATATTTTCTCAAACACCCCTCCCTCCACAAACTCAACAAAATACCCCATAGCCTCAGGATTCCGAATAGCATCTCGATTAATATTCTCAGGTAGCGTCCGCCCCATCAATAGTTTTTTAACGGGAACTTCCATCTTTTTACCACTTAAAGTATAAGGTATATCTTTAACTGTCAAAAATTTATTAGGTACATGACGAGGCGAACATTTTGTTCGTAACTCCTTTTTTATCGTTTTTACTAAAGTTTCTGTAAAAGTATATCCGTCATTTAATACCAAAAATAAAGGCATAATATCTTCGCCGTCCGCTTGTTCTAAATTTAAAATCAAGCTGTCTTTGATGGCGGTTATTTTATCCAATACGCCATATATTTCTGCTGTTCCGATGCGAATGCCATTTCGATTAAGTGTCGCATCTGAACGACCTTGAATGATTAAAGAGCCATTTGAATGGATATTAATCCAGTCGCCATGTCGCCATTTCCCTGGGTATTCTTGAAAATAACTACTTTGATACCGTTCTTTATTGAGGTCATTCCAAAAATAAATAGGCATACTTGGCATCGGTTGTTCTATTATCATTTCTCCTAAGTCATTTGTGACCCTATCTCCTGCTTCGGTATAACCGAATAAAGCGACGCCTAAACTTCGAGATTGAATATATCCCTTATAAACGGGCAGGTAAGGATTCCCGCCTACAAAAGCGGTACAAACATCCGTTCCGCCACTCATAGAACATAACCAAACGTCCTTTTTTACTTTTTTATAAATCCATTCAAATACTTCCGCAGGTAAGGGTGCGCCCGTCGAACCAATTGAACGCAAGGCTGATAAATCCAATTGTTCTTGAATGGGCAAATCTTGTTTCATACAAGTTGTCAAAAAAGGGGCGCTGACACCAAAATGATGAATGGGCAGCTCTTCCACCATTTTCCAAAGCGTCATCATATTGGGATAGGCAGGACTGCCATCAAATAAAACAGGAACTGCTCCTAATAACATCGTTGATTGTAGAAAATTCCACATCATCCAACCAGTTGTAGAGAACCAGAAATAATGTTCTCCTTCCTTGACATCATTATGAAAAGCCAAGTATTTATATTGCTCTACTAAACAACCACCATGACTATGCGTAATCGCTTTTGGTTTGCCTGTTGTCCCCGAAGAATATAAAACCCAGATAGGATGACTGAAGGGAACAGGGGTAAATTCAATGGGTTGCGCCTCCACAACGTCTACTACAACTTGGGCTAAGGCAACACTATTATCTAACCTTGCGGTTTTATCCAAATAAGGAATAAATAAGGTCTGTTCTATACTTGAAATTGCTTGGCGAATAGTAGTAATCGCCTCAAAACGGTTAAATTGTTTGCCATTATATTGATACCCATCAACGGCTATCAGTAATTTAGGTTGAATTTGAGAAAAGCGTTCTATCACCGTCGGCTCGCCAAAATCTGGAGAGCAACAAGTCCAAACTGCCCCTAAAGTATTCACCGCTAAAAAACAAGCAATCGCTTCTGGAATATTCGGAAGATATCCTGCCACACAGTCTCCTTTTCCGATGCCCTCTTTTTGTAAAAATTGTTGTATGGCTTTGACTTGTAAGCTTAGTTCCGCCCAACTAATCGTTCTCTTTTCTAGCTCATTTTGAAAAATTAAGGCGGGCCGCTCCGTTGTTTTCTGTCGAAAAATATTTTCTGCATAATTCAAAGTCGCTCCCTCAAACCAATTCGCATCTGGCATACTTCTGGTATCCAATACTTGCTGATAAGGCGTATGAAATAATACGCCAAAATATTCGGCAATACACGCCCAAAAGTTGGCTAGTTCGTCAATCGACCATTGCCATAAAGCATCATAATTATCAAAAGTTAATCCTTTCTCCTTTTGTAGCCACTTTTCAAATTGCTTAAGGTTGGAATTTTTGATAAAGGTTTTAGTGGGTTTCCAAAGTACTTTTTGCTGTTGGCTCATTTATTTATTTTGGTGGAGGTTTTGAATAATTAACCGTAGCTTAGATCTCTGGTCTGAGTAGCCTTAACGCACACCTACTCAGACCAGAGATCTAAGCTACGGACGATATTTTGAGATTCGCCTTACAAAACTAAGTAAATGTCGATTGATTGCATTAAAAAAGCCTACCAAAAGTGTAAACGCTTTGATAGGCTTTTCTAATATACCGAAATAATTACTAAACAGGCGCAGCCTCAGGCGGCAAACTAGCATGAAATTCATTCGCTATTCGTTCCGTATACCTATCCAATAATTCCCGCACTCGTTCATGAGAATCCGTAGATTGTAAAATCAATCCGATATGCCATTTTTTATCCATGCGCCAAGAAATTTCTTCAGCTGAAAAAGAACTGGTATCTGGATGTTCGTAACGACTTAAAGAAACGACAATCCCTGCATGTTTTTTGGCAACTTTTGGTAATTTATAGCTTGTCTTATTCGCCTTTGCTATTTCTATTTTTGCCCATTCTGCCCAAAGATTGATACCAGAAGACGCTTCTACCATTTCTGCAATATTCGCTCCACCTACCCTAGAGGCTGTTTCTAGAAAATAATATTTCCCGTCCACTTTTCCTTTGATAAATTCGGTGTGCGTGGCACTATAATTCATATTAAAAGCCTTCATTAATTGCTTATTTAGTTTAAGCAATTCTTTTTCGTCTTTCGACCCAAAAGGAAGGGTTTGAGAACGGAAAATTCCTCCACCATGTGCTACGTCAAAAGGTGTATCTAAATATTGGCTCACCCTTGCGAAAACCACTTTTTTCTCCACTATTAAGCTATCCACATGAAAGACATCTCCTGGCGCAAAACGCTCTAATAAGTAATGGTGTCGTTGGTCGCCTAATTCTTCTAGATGTCGCCACAACTCATCTGTCGTATACAATTTTTTCATCCCCATTGCAGAAGCTGCCGACCGAGGTTTAATAATCCAAGGTGCAGGAACGGTCAAGGTATACCGATGAATGTCATCATCATTAAAAAGCCCCGTAAATTCTGGAATAGCAATTCCTTCTTCTTCCGCTTTGACCCGCATGGCTAACTTATCTCGAAAAAATCTTGAAGTCGTTTCACCCATACCCGGAATTCGGAAATGCTCTCTTAAATGCGCTACTTTCTCTACATCAAAATCATCCAAAGCAACAAATAAATGAAACTTGATGTTTTTCATTTTATACGCCAAACCATTCTCTACATGTTCCATATTCCATCGCTCTCTATCATCTTCTTCCATGTAGAAAGTCTCCGTAATTGCTTCCCAAGGCCAATTTTCTTCTTTTAATTTACTGGACGTTAACAAATAGACATTATTGCCTGCTGCTTGGGCTGCTTTTATAAATGCGCTTCCTTTAAAGAAACGGGATATACAAACGATATTTAGTGGTGCTTTAGCCATATTATTAAGCGGTTTTTTATTTTTTATTTGAAGTCCGATGTGTCAAGTCTCCAGACTTGATACGACTATCTGGTCGTCTCCTGACGACCGTTACATAAATTAGCTACATTTCGGTCGTCGGGAGACGACCAGATAATGATTCCAAGTCTGGAGACTTGAAATATCGATAACGAGGGACACTATGATTCAAAAAAGGCAACACTCGCCCCTACCCAATCTTTATCTTTGTTATATTTGACGCCGACCATTTCTCCTTTAGTGATTCGAGCCAAATTATTAATAATTTTCGCTTTTGCTTGCCCTTTTTCCCAAAGCATTAACATCCGAATTTCACATTTTGCGTTTTCCCCACTTACCGTTTCTAGAACAGGCTCATATTTAACCTTTTTCTGAATAATGTAATTCTCTTTATTCGGAATAGCGTCTAATAGGTCTGCATTAATATGCAAATTCACCCCTGCACCTGCAAAAGAAAAGAGCGGTTTTAAAACGTAATTTTCTAAATCGGTCGGATAGGTATCAAGTTGGTCTAAATAAAAACTTTGTGGCGCATATTTACTTTCTAATAACGGTAAAATATACTTACTAATTCGGTAAAACCAATTTGGGTGACCTATCCATTCTACTTCTACTTCCTCTTTGAAAGAAAAGGTTCTTTCCAAATCATTTCGCTCTAATAATTCATCAAAAATAACCCGATTAAAAATTTTATGTACGGCTATTTTTGCCCCATTTTCATCAAAGTAATAGAGTTTTTTTCCCTCCCTTTTCAAATCACTTATACATAAAACTTTCAAGCCTAAACAAGCTTCGGTGCAGAGAAAATCTATGTACGTCGCCTGTTTTTCAGGTTCTATTTCTAGGAGTACGACATGCTTTGGGTCACTATCTCCAATAATTACCTTTTTTAATAAATCCAAATAACTAGCAGCATCTAAACCGTCAAAATAACAGGAATAATTATCAGGTATTTTAAAATGTTCTTGGAATTTCTTAGCCAATAATTCTTGAAAAAAATAGAGAGAAGGAAAACCTTGCACTTCAATCAACTGCGGAATAGCTTGTCCATTTTCATCTAAACAAACACCAAAATCCATTTGCAAAAAAAGCGTATGTTCATCCTCATTAGGTACTTTTAAATCACCTCCATCAAATGCGCCTTCTGACCATTCTTTAAATTTTGGATGATAAATGGTCTGGCTAATTTCTTCACAAGCTTCGATTAATCGTTCTTGTAATAATTTAGGCACAAAAATGGGGGTTTCTGCCAATCGGAAAGGAGGCGTATGACCATAAGTTTCATTAATAGCTTGCTGAAAGGCGAGATATCTTTCTGGTGTAAAGGTTTTATTATAATTCGCTCTGGCTGATGCAATCATTATTAGAGATTGAGGATAGAATGGATTGAAAAATTAGACAATGGTAATAAAATTTATTCGTTAAATCTCAATTTTTTCTATACTTGATAGTTGTCTAATCGCATTTTCAATAAAAGCAGGTAAAATCGCCTCATTGGTCGCAGTTATAGTCTCCCGATTGGCTAATAATTTCATCATCTGATTATACTTGCGTTTCCCGAAACCCTTGATAATCTTTTCCCTATTTTCTTCTTTTAACAAATGTTGGGTCATCCCTTCTGCGTCTGCTTCTGGATGAAATTGGGTCCCGATAAATTCATCAGAAAAACGAACTGCCATTATCGCCCGTTCGTAAGCAACGTGGTCTCTTATTTTTTCTAAAGCCAAAATTTTAGCGCCCCATTTCTTAATCACGTTTAATTTAGGCTGCACCAATTGCCAATCTCGGCTATCAATCGCATAGAATGGATTGCCTAAATCACCTAGCACAGATTCAGCTTGCCCTACTTTTGTCTTATGAACAGGAAAAATGCCAAAGGAAGTAGAATGTCGTTTGGTAATGGTACCTAGTTGGAAATGATTACAAACCAATTGGAAGGAATGACAGATAAAAAAGGCATGCTTTTTAGCGGTTTCTTCCGCTGTTTTATTATAGGCCCACAGTTGGTCAATAAGTTGAGTAAATTTGACTTCCCAAATCCCATTGCCTTCTAAGGGATTCCCTGGGCCACCACTAGAAATATAAATATCGTAACTCAAGTCAGGTAATTCATTATCTACCCGAACATCGAATACTTTATACTCAATCTCTTTAGGATATTTTTCAACAATTGCACAAATACAACGCAATCCCTGATTGGGATGACCGTTGTTCATATCTAATACCGCTAACTTTAATGGCTTCATTCTTTAAGGATTGAAAAGATTGTATGATTGCAAGATTATATGATGGTATACAACATGTATACCATCATACAATCTCACAATCCCTCCATTTCTCATTTATTTACTTAACCTAAGTTGCGTAAAATCCAAATGTTTATATTGTTTTATGGTTATATTGTTAAAACGACCGAAAATGTTGACTAAAGGTAGATTTTAACCTAGAACAATATAGCAATTTAACAATTTAACGCAACTTAGATTACTTAGTAGTTTTAAAATTATCACTTACTACTGTTCCCCAAGTCAAATTCATTTTACCTGGCTTGTATTTTTTTGCTTTGGTAATTGCCAATTGAGCGGCATGTTCAACTATCCATTCAAAATTTTCCTTCCCAACAGAATTAATATCTGCATCAGGCGCTGGATTACAAAAATCAATCGCATAAGGAATACCATCTCTTACCGCAAATTCTACGGTGTTAAAATCATAGCCCAAAGCCTTATTGATTTGAATCGTTAATTTTTTAACCTTGGCTAATAATTTTTTATCAATCGCTGGGCCATCAATTACATATCTTAAATGGTGTGGATTACGAGGTTCATATTGCATGATATGTACATCATCTGTCCCTAAACAATAACAACGGAAATAAGTATCAAAAATAATTTCCTCTTGCAACATCATCACTAACTGCTCTGTTTCTGCGTGCTTATTATATAAATCTTGCGGATCCGTTACTCGGTAAACGCTCTTCCAACCGCCACCATCGTGTGGTTTCATATAAGCGGGAAAACCAATGTAATCAAAGATTTTCTGCCAATCAAGCGGGTACGCTAAATTTCTAAAAGATTTATCACTCGTATCATCTGGTCGAGTATTAGAAGGTAATAAAACCGTTTTAGGCACAGGAATACCTAATTTTTCCACCAAACAATTATTGAAAAATTTCTCGTCTGCACTCCACCAAAATGGATTATTGATAACGATGGTGCCACATAAAGCCGCATTTTTTAAATACGCTCTATAAAAAGGAACATCTTGCGAAATTCGGTCAATGATAACGGCATATTCCGTTGGTGCAGCTTGTTGCACCATATCAATAGTCACTGCTTCTGCAGTAATGCCTTTTATATTTTTTTCGTTGACTCTATTGATAAAAGCCCAAGGAAAAGTATCTTCTTGTCCGAATAAAATGCCAATTTTTTTCATACGATGGTTAGTTTTATTTTGATGGTTAGAGGTAACACAGTTCTCGAACTGTGAGAATAATTATAATAGACTTGTTCGACATTGATAGTCAACAAATTACGTAAAAAATGGTTGTAA
>JAFMDF010000375.1 GCA_017857395.1 Bacteroidota bacterium
CCATCAATCCAGAAATCATAATAATGATGGGAAGTGCCATATTAATTTCTTGCAAAGCTGCGGTGTGTCGAATATCCTTAGTTACTTCTACACTAATATTGGCTTCCTTAGAATATCGGTCTATCATCTCGATAATGTAGAGCGGGTTTCCTAATGTATGTTCCCAGATGTGGTTCTTGTATGCCTCGTAATCTTCGATTCGAGTGTAAATATCCTTGGATGCTAAGTTGATAAGTTGTGTGGCTTCTGCTCTATTCAGTTCCGTTAATTCTATTTTCTCGAAATTCGTTAGGAACGTTCCTCTGTCAATCTTGATGTTTCTAGCGGCGCAAATGATATGAAAGTGGTTTTTTAGTTTCTCTAAAGTCCTTACTCCTGCGGGTGTAATGCTTGTTACATCGTCTATGATGATAGTGTATTCGTCCTTCTCTGTGATTTGAATGGCTAGTTCTATTAATCTTTTGACGGATTCTTTGTTAATGACTTTGGTTAAATCTTGTCGGTCTCGGCTCAATTGGTCAATGATAATGTCTTTCGATTTTGGTAATAAATCTACTTCCTCTTGACTAATGTTCCTGCCGTATAACATGGAACAAATATTTGCCTTGTCGCCTTCAAATAGCGTCATTAACAAGTTTACTAGATTCTTCTTACCACCAAATTCTTCCATTCTTAGAATCTTGTCTCCTTCAATCGCATCCAGAATGTGAGATTTTCCTACGCCCTGTGGTCCTTTTACATACGTATTGACTTTCTTCTGCATCAAATCTCCTAGTTTCGCCAGTTCCTTAGTTCGCCCAACATGGTAATTGGTCATGCCTGCCGTGGTCGGTGTCAAGATTATTCTTTTTGCTGGAAATACTTTTTTGTATAATCGAATGTGCCAAGGTGTTAATTCTATAGATGCTATGGCTTTTCGTTTCTCCGCTTCGTGTACATGTAAGTAGATTAATGTGGTCTGTAGATTGGAATGTCCTAACAAGTTTTGAGCGACTCGAATATCATTTCCTTCATTCACAACTCTAGTAGCGAAGGTGTGGCGAAGCATGTGTGGGTGGGCATACCCATCCGTTTTCTTCTTGATTTGTTTCCAAACCTGCTTCCTGCCTAAGTGACCTTTTGAATTTGTTGGCGATGGAAAGATATAAGCATCAGGCGTTTTGTCTTTTAATCGGTCCCAATAATTGGCTAATGTTTCTACGGTTCTGGTCGTCATCGGAATGTCCCTGTAATGTTGTTCTCCTTTTTTCTTCAGCGACTTGACGACTATTTTCTGGTTGAAAAAATCAAAATGCTTGACTTGTAAGCTGACCGCTTCTGTAACTCTTAATCCACAGTCTAACATCAGCACGATGATACATCGATACTTTGCATTACATTTCTCTAATAGATTTTGCTGCACCCCTGGTGGTAGTACTTTGACAATATTGTAGTTCGTGTTTTTTATCATGGTACTTACTGCTAGTAATTTGATGGTCGGTTCGGACAAACCCTTTCCTGCTCCCCCATCCTGTAATTGGTTACTTTAGTTTTCCCAAGTCTGTTTGTTTTATTTCCCTCCCAATAAGCTACCTCTAGTTACTACTTACTTTTAGTTGTTTTATTATTTTTAAGTAATTTATTATTTTTATTACTTTTATTCCCTAAAATTGAATACTGCAAATATACCGCCATTCTTACCTCAATGTCAACCTCTTTGTGCAATCTGTGACGCTGCTTTATCCATCCCGAATCCTTTTCCTCCTTTTTCCTGCGGTAAAAGAATTTCAATCGGGGGGTTTGGGGGGGAGACTTTCTTTTTCTTATGTCCACCAGTTTTACCACTCAGAGGCGACCTCTTTTTACTGGTTTCGTTTTTTAATCTGTGACACCATTTTTAGGCTGCTAATTTGCGCCAAGCTAAACGTTCTTTTGTTTCTCGACACATTACCCCACTTTTAAAAAAGATTCGCTATAAGGGCTTAAAATTAGTTTTTAAGAATCTAGGTTAATCCATGCTTGCGCTCCGTTTCCCGAAAGGAAGGGAGGGGAACGCCCGTTTTGCTTTTAGATTTTGACTACTAGGGGCAAAAAAAAACGGTACAAGAATGTCGACTCTTGTACCGCTTTGCGCCTACAACAGGAGCAAACGCTTTGGTAGCAATGGCTTTAATTTTAAGGAATAAAAGTAATATAACACTTATAAATAATTTATTCCCTTTATGTCTTTTATTCCTTCAAGTAGCCTTTTTTCTTAGCATCTGCAAAAACTAGATTCGTCAGATACTTGGTCATAGAGTCGCCTTCCATGACGGCAATCTTCTTAGCCCAGTCTCTAGCGTCTATGCCAATCAGGACTTTGACCTTCTCCCCTTCTAAGTCCAAAGGTCTTCCCGTTTTCGTTGTTTTCAATTCCACCTTACTCGTTTCTGCTATCGTTTTTTCTATCGACTTTTTAGCTGCCGAAGCTGTGGTTTTTACATTCATGCTCCAAGGAGCTGGTGCTTTCTTCTTAGCCATATTCTACAGTTTTAATTTTTTGCATACTTCGTTAAAAAACGGTTCAAATCGGTCTCTGCCTTCCTTGGTATCTAGAATCGAATCAAAGAGACTTGGCGTTGTAAACAGTTTCAAGTCTCGAAGCGTGGCATCCATCATGTCAATTCCTGCCTGTTCAGAAAGCATGGTTTTGGCATATTGGTTGTCCTTTCGATTGGTCTCTTTATTCAAGAATCCTAGAATCTGGTACTCAAAGCCAAGTTCTCGTTTCTTGGTTTCTGCATCTTTGACGACTTGAAAAAACTTGCCTGTTGACATCACATCTAACCTCGACCCGATTACAGGAATCAGAATCGAGTCACAGAAATAAAGCAACTGGACGTTCGCTGTTTCATTCATCGAATTCGTCATCCGAGGAATATCTATGAAAATAACATCGTAGCCGTCGCCAAATTTCTCTAGGTACATTTGTACGTGTTGCGGAGCAATCGCTTCTACGGAGACGAGCGGCTTTGCATCTGGATAGGCTTGTTGCTCCGCTACGAGCCATTCGGATATAGAAGCTTGAGAATCGGTATCTAAAATGAGTACCTTTTTGTTTTTCTGTTTTGCCAATGCTGCGGCTAAAAGAATCGTTACGGTGGACTTACCTACTCCACCTTTGCTGTTTGCTATAGAAATAGCTCTAGTTTTCGCCATAATTTCTTATAATAATTTTAGGGAATAAAAGTAATATAAGTAATAAAACGGTTTTAAGTAATAAATTTGTTTTAACTATTTTATTCCCGTATATTTACGTAAACTTACGGGAGTTCCCGTAAATTGTCAAATCTTAAAAAACAACTTTATGGAAAAAAGAAAAAAAAAGGTCAAAAAAACCTGGACACTCGACCCTAAGACAGTGGCAATAATTGAAGCGAAAGCAAAAGAAGACCAACGGAATGAAAATGTGACGGTAGATATTTTGATACAGAATGCTGTGAAAGAAGCAGCATAAAAAGTAGGCTAGAAAATGCCAGCATCTGAAATCAATCTTGGCGGAATGCAATCAGATGACTGGCAAATGTTAATTTATAACTTTACAAATATGCAAAATTCTGATTTAAAAGAACAGGATTACTGGGCGACTTCTGCCCAACAATTTTTGACGGACATCAGTCCCATTCTAATTATTCTCTCCTTTGGCGCTTCCCTTTTCGCTTTTGGTGTCTTGAAATACAACTACCTCGCTGATTTATTTAGTGAGAAATTACCGTCAATTGGTCTAATTGTAGCGGTCATGGTTTCGGTAGTTAGTGAGTTATTGCGTTTCGGTTTTGGACTCGCTGGTGTTAGAGACTTGGTACGGGGTAAAAGATGGAATGGCATCTTAGGCATTGGCGCTTCTGTGATTCTCAGTATCTACGACCACTTTGAAGCTGGACGGATGGCGGCACATTGGGAAAATGAAGAATTGTGGTATGTATTGGTTTTCTTGGTTTGGGTGGCGCTGGTTGCTGAAATTCGGTTAATTATGACCATGAGTGAAAAACCTGCACTAATCGTTCCTTTAAATGAGGAAGAAGATTTGGGAAACGGTCACAACCGATTCAAGCCAAAACCAAATTTAAACGGTCAAGAGAACAAGAAGCCAAATCCTGTGTAACTCCCTCATCCTCTATTAAAAAAGTTCCCATTTCTCCAAAAACCAGCAAACCTGTCCGCAAGAAGAGCGGAAAGAAAAGAGCGGATGTTTTGAGAAATGAGGAACTTGTCTTTACCACGTTCTTGTTGCTTGAATCGGAGTTAGGAAAACGCCCAACTCGGATTCAAGTAGCGGAACGACTCGGATTGAGTCGTAAGAAAGTGGGGCAATATTTTAAGAAATTAAAGCTTTGAGGCAATAAAAGGGAATATAAATAATAAAACACTTTTAACTCTTTTAGGGGTTAAAAGTGTTTTAAGTAATAAAGTGGTGGGATTAGAAAATTATCTTTAAGGGAAATAATCGAATGGCTGAATTACTACAAAGAAACTAAATCGGGGAGCGTAGTGAATTTGGGATTCTTGATTACCTTTGATGAAAATCAAGAAAATGGACGATAATAAACCAGCTTATAAAAAACTAGCAGAAGAGGTTCAGCGGTTACAAGCTAAACTAGATGCCATTGAGCAAAGTAATCAGCGAAAATCGAAATTTCAATTATGGCTTGGTAAAATAGGGCTTGGCTTTTTGTTAGGTGCTGGACTCAAAAGCAGTATGCAGCAATTATATGCTGAGTTGCCCGCTAAGGTGAAACGAGATACTTTGGCGGATGTGACGGCGAATGTCATTTGGCGGTTTACTCGGATTGGGTTGTTGGCTATTTTGGTGGCTTTGATTCCTACGATTTTATTGTGGCAACAGAATCAGAAAATTGATGAGCAAACCAAGTTATTTCAAAAACAAAATGATAAAATTGATAGTCAAATCCAGTTAGAGGAGTCTAGTCGTCGGGGGAATTTGATTGTGATGATGTCCAATATTATGGATAAAGTAGATGACGAATTGAAGGAGCGAGAGAAACAAGATTCTTCTAGAGCTTTGAGCAAACAGCTTATTGGCAGAATTGCTGCACTTTCTTATGCCTTTCGTCCTTATCGGTTTTGGCAGGGTAATAGTTTGATTGATAAACCTTTGAGTCCTGAAAGAGGGCAATTGTTGCTGGCTTTATTGAATAGCGATTTGGATTCTTTGACTTACGGGAATATTTATGCAAAAGCTACTTTTAGTAATGCTAATTTGAGAGGTGCTAATTTGAGTAATGCCAATTTAAATAATGCTGATTTGGGTAATACCATTTTGAGCAATGCTAATTTAAGTAATGCTGATTTGAGAGGTGCCGATTTGATATTAGCCTATTTGAGTAATGCCGATTTAAGAGGTGCCAATTTAAATGGTGCTGATTTGATTTATATTGACTATACAAGTAATCGTGTTGCTTTGGATAATATCGACTTAAGTAGAGTCAATTTGAATAATACCGATTTGAGTAATGTCAGCTTAAGAGGAGTCGATTTGAGTAATGTTAAATTAAGTAATGTCGATTTAATAGATGCCGATTTAAGAGGTGCCAATTTGAATAATACCGATTTGAGTTATGCCGATTTTCAGGATACGAAAATTATTGAAAAAGAATGGCTAACTAAACTAAAAGAATGGAATGTAAAAGGCAGAGAGCAAATTACAGGATTATATAAAATAGATACAATTCCTCAAAAAGATGAGTATGGAATGGAGTATTACCTCATCAAACCAAAATTATAAACGGAAACCTTCGCGCAACTTGGAAGGACATTCCAATCCACTTTTTATTTTTCCTGTTAAAAGTTAAATCCTGTCTTAAAATAAATTGATTTTAAAAGTCTTCCTTTAAGACCTTTTAAGTCTTTACTTTAGTCTTAATCTTTATAGCAAAAAAAGTGGTCCAGAAAAAAAGGGATGAAACGCCTTGCTATCATTAGCTTTATGCGATTTATGAGTACATTAGTGGGCGAAGGTTTATGTGTACATAAATGGGTTGTGAAAAATGGTCTATGAGTACATGAGTGGGCAGTTATTTAAATTTATGAGTACGTTAGTGGGTTTTTATGAGTACATCAGTGGGTTTATGAGTACGTTAGTGGGCGGTTGCTGTATTTATGAGTACATGAATGGGCACTTTTTGGTTTATGAGTACATCAGTGGGATATAACATTGTTTATGAGTACATGAATGGGCGTTTTTCGATTTATGAGTACATTAGTGGGCTTTTTGCCTGTTTGACACCAGAATCTAGCTATTTAGGTAGGCGTATCCTTCTTTTTAGTAGTCGAATAGGTGTAATTGATTACTGTTTATGTGTACATTTTTTCCTGATTCAATACCTTGATTAATAGGCTATTAGCCCTTTTTAGCGTACCAAGTCACTAGGGTTACCGACACTTTTGATAAATGATTTTAAAATTTATGTGTACTGATGTTATGAAAAGTACACATAAATAATTACTTTTACCATTCATCAAACCATATCATTTCAAATGGACAAAAACAACACAATTGCCAGAATCGAGAATACTTTGATTTTTGATTCTCATTACCAACTTACTGCCAAAGAGCAAAAGATTATCCTGTTGCTCATTTCTAAAATAGACCCTGTTCGACAGCATCACTTGTATGAGCAATTTGTAAGTGTGAAGGAACTCAGAAGGGTGTTACTAGAAAACCGTAGTGGTAGTTTTGCCAAAGAGTTGAATCGCTTTAGAGGGCGATTAATGAAGAAGTCGCTCACGTTTAACACGGGCGTTGTGGTTGATAAGGAGGAACTAGAAGGAGAGATTCAATGGTTTCAGTCGATCATCCCGATGGTACAAGATGGGGTAAAGGGCGTCGAGTTTCTTTTTGCGAAGAAACTTGAACCGTTTTTGATTGCCTTGAAAGAGTATGTAAAAATTGATTATACAGAAGTCTTGCCCCTCAACTCTGGCGCTTCGGTTCGCTTGTTCCAATATTTCAAAGCACATCGAAGCAAGATGACGAAGCATCAAAAACGCTCGAAACTTAAATTTGAGTTAGCGGAATTGAAAGAGGTGTTAGGGGTGCCTGGTAAATATGCAGATTACCGTAATTTCAGAAAGCGAGTTTTGGAAATCGTGCAAACCGAAATTAATGAGCATACAAGTATCGGCATGAAATACACGCCCATCAAAACGGGTTACTCGATTACACATATTGGTTTTGAGGTTTGGGATAAGGAAACCCAGCCCAAAACCTCAAAAAATGCAGCGTTGAGTTTTGCGCAGGAAAAAGCAAAGACCAAATTAGTCGAATATGGTATCGAGGAGGGAATAGCCCTAGAAATGTTATACCAGACAAAAGGTTCTGAAATTGCAGGTTTTGAGGATTGGTACTTTTTTGAGGTAATAGCGATTTTCGAGACGAAGACCAAAGCGGCTGACAAGGATTCAAAAGCTGGAACGTTGGTCAATTGGTTTTTGAAGAAAAAGGTCTTTGAACAGGGGGATATGTTTGCGAAGATTATGGAAGCTTTAGCTGCTAGAAAGAAGGGCTTGCAGGAAACAGATATGAAAGCTTGGGATAATCGACAAGTGGCGAAGGAGATGAGTGCCGTTGATTTCAGAGCCTTTGTAGCTAAGAAAAAATAAGCCAGACAATGGAAAAGCGATAGCCAACTAAAAGCCTCGATGCTCAGCATCGAGGCTTTTTTAGTAATAGTATTTTTAAGTAATATAAATAATTTATTACTTATATTACTTATATTCCCTAAAATTATTATCTTTGATGTATCAAGCCTGATATATCATCAGCTAACTTGTTTTCTCTAGTATGTTTGTTTACCAGCGTCGAATTAGGAAGTGTCTTAATTCGACGTTTTTGATTCACCAAAACCAAAATCCAGTACCATGAAAACCCTTTCTTTTTTTCTGTTTTCCCTCCTCTTATTTTTCACCACTTGTACCAATACCCATCACCTATCAGCGGAGGTATGTGAAGCGGAATCCGAAGAGCCGAACCATTACACCGAATACGAAGGCACGGTGTCGCTCCAACAGGATTCTGTAAGCATCTACCTTGAACATAGTGACCAGCCAGAGCGGAATGAATTTATTGACATCAGATGGAGCATTGGCGAACACATTTATTTTGTGTCGGAGAAATACGAGTTTGATAAATGGGATTCGGAAGTATGGGGTAGTGGGAATTGCAGAATGTGGGATAATGGAGGAAAGGAGGAGGTTACAAAGAACGGAGTAACATTTTTATACTTCGAGCCAG
>JAFMDF010000376.1 GCA_017857395.1 Bacteroidota bacterium
TGATTTTTCTTGTAAAAAGTTGGGGAACTTTTTAGCCTCGTTTGCACAGCCTAAACTAAAAATTAAACTGCACTCGTCAAAAAAAAACTCTGTGAACTCCAAGTTTTTCGTGGTGAATCCTGTTTTTTACAATGAAGTAACACCGCCAGGTTCGCCAATACCCTAATTTAATTAATCAAAAAATCCGTATTTATAAATAATAAATACATCAACAGATTACTGATTCTACTAGAGAATGCCTTTATTTGTAAAGCTATATTGTACATTACCCCATCTTGCAACCTATTTTATGAAAAAACACACCCGATTCCTAGCCTTATTATTTTGCTGTTTTTTTATAGTCTCCGCTATTACAGCCCAAAAAGAATGGACGATTAGTTTGATAACCGAGAATCCACATTCCGACAGTGAATTTTCTTGGTTGGAAGAGAAAATACAGGAAGAAGTCAATCTATTGCTCAAAAATAGAGTGAAAATTAACTTCAAAGTAGCGCATACCGCATACGATATTGCTAAAATGCAGGCTGCTTATGAAGCTGCTTATTCGGATCCATCGATAGATATTGTGATTAGTTTGGGGGCAATGAGTTCAGGGGTAATGTCTGGAATGAAGAATTATACGAAGCCCAGTATTGCTAGTATAATTATTGATAGTAAAATTCAGCAAATTCCCTTAACGGAAGAAGGGACATCTGGCATAGAAAATTTCACCTACATTCAATCGCCCTTTAGTATGGAAAGGGATATTAATAGCTTATATAGATTAAAGGAATTTAAAAAATTAGGTATTGTAGGGGGAAGTAACTTAATTAATTACCTACCTTTTTTAGACCAAATTATGGGCAATGTTTGCACCAAACTAGGTACAGATTTTACCATTATTCCCTATACCACTTCAGTAGAAACGACCCTTGCAAAAATTCCAGCAGACGTCGATGCCATCTATTTCTTACCTGTTTATGATGAAATGACACCCACGGAATTAAGTCAGTTTTTTGCTGCACTTAACGAGAAAGGAATACCTTCTGCGGCATTATTAGGTAGACAATATTTAAACAGAGGTGCTTTATTAGGTTATGATGCAGATGCCAATTTGCAACGCATGCCTCGACGTATAGCTATTGATGTGATGAAAATAATAGAAGGTCAAGCTGCTGCCGATTTACCCGTGATTATTCCTACTTATAGTGATAATTTGCTGATTAATATGCAAGCGGCTTATGCTTCTCGTGTTTTTCCTGATTTTGATTTAATGTCTGCTGCCGTTCTATTAAATTTTGATAATATTCCAACAGATAGAAAAATTAGCTTAAAAAGTGCTATTACCGAAGGATTAACCAATAATTTGGACGTTAAAATTAGTGCTTTTGACCCTGAAATTGCTCAAAAGGAAGTGGAACTAGCTCGTGCAGAATTGAAACCACAAGCCGATTTTTCTACCAATTTGTCGATAATTGATGAAGCCAGAGCGGAAAGGTCTTTTGGAACACAAGGACGACTAAATTGGTTGGCAAGTGGCACCGTTTCTCAGATAGTCTATGCAGAACCTGCTGTAGCTAATGTGATGATACAAGACTTATTAAAACAGCGTCAAGAGGAAGCATTAGAGCAGACTCAATTGGATGTAGTCATAGATGTAGCAACAGCTTATTTAAATGTTTTGCAGGCTCAAAGTTTTGTGCGCATTCAAAACCAAAACGTTGGGGTTACTCGGGAGAATTATGATATATCCAAAGCGAAAGAAGCCGTTGGTTATGCAGGGGCGAGTGATTTATACCGTTGGGAATCAGAATTGGCGTTAAAGAATATAGACTTAAATGATGCTTCGGCACAATTACAACAAGCGAAATATCAACTCAATCAATTATTGAATCGCCCCATAGCGGAGCAATTTCAATTGGAAGAAGTTTCGCTTGCTGACCAAATGTTAATAGTTACCGATTCCCGAGTTTTAAACCTGATTAATAACTACGGCGCTTTAGCCGATTTTTCAGACTTTTTGGTAAAAGAAGCGATGATTCGTTTACCAGAATTGAAACAGTTTGATTATTCCATCGCTGCTCAACAACGACTCCAACGTTCCCGTGAAAGAGCCTTTTATTTACCTTCGGTAGCTGTTTCTGGTTCGATTGACCAAACCCTTAAAAAATTTAATGTGGTTGGAGATATTCCACCTGCGACCAATAAAGCCCAATGGAGTATCGGGCTAGGGCTGCAATATCCAATAGCTCAAGGTGGCAAACGACGCATCAATGTTGAACAATCCAAACTCAATATTCTACAATTAAGAGACCAACGACATAATGTGCAGAACCAATTGGAATTACGTTTAAGAGCAGCTATGGAAACCGCAGGTGCTTCTTATTCCAGGGTGCAACTCTCCAAAGAAGCAGCAAATGCTGGTAAGGCGAACTTTGAGATTGTCCAAGATGCTTATTCCCAAGGTTTGGTACAAATTACTGCCTTAATTGATGCCCAGAATGCGGCTTTACAAACAGAAATTTCTGCCGTTAATGCCATTTATCAATTTGTAACCGACTTTCTGGCAGTCGAAAGAGCAACTGGTTTCTACTATTTTTTAGCCACGACGGCCGAACAAAATGCTTTTTTTGATAGACTGATTGCTTTTCTTGCTGCGAAAGAGAGAATGCGGTGAGTGATGAGTTATAAGTGGTGAGTCGCGGCAAATTAAAAACCCTATTCTTTAGAAAATGATAAACTCTAAGAAATGAAATTTAACATAATCTTCTTATTAATTGTTAGTGCCTGTTTAGTTAGCTGTAAAGAAAAAGTGGAAGAAAAAAAGGTTGTTTTACGGCCTGTTCGTTATGGCAAGGTCATCAAAACAGGAAGTGCGAATAGTCAAGTTTTTTCGGGAACTGCACAGTCGAGCAAATCTTCTAATTTAAGTTTTAAAGTAGCGGGAACGATTAATAGTTTAGCCATTAAAGTAGGGGATAAAGTCCGTAAGGGGCAGTTAATTGCTCGAATTGATGCCATTGATTATAGTGTGCAATACGATCAAGCAGTGGCGCAATTAAAAAGTGCGGAAACGCAAATAAAATCTGCAGAAACGCAATTGGTAACCACTAAATCTGCCTACCAACGAGTAGAGAAATTATACGAAAATAATAGTGTACCCTTAAGTGAATACGAGCAAGCAAAAGCCAGTTATGAAGCAGCACAATCCCAGAAAGCAGCAGCCTTGGCACAAGTGACCGCTTCCCAAAAGCAGGTAGAAGCGGCTGGGAATCAAGTAAGTTATGCCCGATTAACTGCTCCTTTTTCTGGTATTATTACGAATGTCATGGCAGAGGAAAATGAGTTGGCTGGCTCTGGAACCCCCATTGCGACTTTAAGTGCAGAAAGGGATCCAGAAGTAATAGTCGGAATGCCTGAAACTTTTATCGCTCAAATCAAAAA
Source organism: Bacteroidota bacterium (assembly GCA_017857395.1). Classification (GTDB taxonomy): domain Bacteria; phylum Bacteroidota; class Bacteroidia; order Chitinophagales; family Saprospiraceae; genus JAFMDF01. Next base: position 3,424 of record JAFMDF010000376.1, read on the forward strand.
AGGACAACATGCTCGTATTGAATTTTCTACCATTCCCAATCAATTTTTTAAAGGCACGATTAGTGAAGTTAGTTTTAGTTCTAATACGGGCGCTACTTATCCAGTAATCGTTAAAATAGACAATCCGACTCCAGCGATTCGCCCAGGGATGGCAGCGAATGTGGAATTTTCTTTTGGCAAAAAGAGTGACCAACAGGCCTTTTTAGTTGCGCCTGTACAAGCTATTGGGGAAGGTACAACAGGCAATTTTGTTTTTGTATTGAGCAAAGGAAATAATGGATATTCCGTAAAAAAACAGGAAGTGGCTATTGGGGATTTATTAGCAACTGGTTTTGAAATAAAAAATGGTTTACAAGAAGGGGATTTGGTGGCTACAGCTGGCTTGAAATCTCTTTTAGATGGGATGGAGGTGAAGTTGCTGGATAATTAGTGATGAGTAAACAGTTATTGAAAGCGGGAACTAACCCAGACGCTATGGTTAGAGAATCTGAAAATGCAGAAAGTGGCAAAGATTTTATTCACAAACTAAGTGTAGCACAAAAGGAAACTGAAGAAACCCAATTTTGGCTAGAATTACTATACGAAAATGATTTTTTATCCAAAGACGAATTTGAATCTATATACGCAAATACAGAAGAAGTGATGAAATTATTAAGAAGTTTAATTATGACAAAAAAAGCAAAAATAGGCTTATTATCCATCTCTGTTGGAATCGGATTGATTAGCCTATTCAGTTACGCCTTGTCGTAAAACTCATCACTCATCACTTATAACTCATCACTAGAGATTATGAATTTGACCAAAATAGCCATCAATAATAACCGAGTGACCATCCTGATTCTATTGGTCATTTTTACCATGGGTTTAGCTGCCTATAACCAATTATCTCGGGATGCCATGCCACCCTTTACAATTCGGGTGTGTTCGGTTATAACGGAGTTTAGGGGAGCCTCTCCTGAACGAGTAGAGGCATTAATTACGGATAAAATAGAAAAATTAGCACAGGAATTACCGGAATTAAAAGATGTGACGAGTGAATCCAGAACAGGTTTATCTATTGTTAATATACAGGTGACGCCCGATATTAGAAAAGAAGATTTACAACCTATTTGGGATAGATTGCGCCGAAAAATAGAAGGGATTCAGAAAGATTTGCCTGATGGCGTTACGCCTAGAGTAGAGGATGATGGCTTGGGGGTTGTGTACGGAATTATGCTAGGCTTAGAAGGAGATGGCTATACTTATTATGAGTTAAAAGAATATGCCAAAGATATTCGAGATGATTTGGTCAAATTAAAAGATGCTTCGGAAGTAGAAATAACAGGGACGCAAGAGGAACAAATTTATGTAGAATTTGAAAATGCTCGATTGGCAGAAATTGGTTTGACGGCGGGGCAATTACAAGGCATTATTGCTAGTACCAATATTGTTTTCCCTGGGGGACAAGTAAGTTTAGAAAATGAAAGAATTGTCTTAGAACCTACGGGGAACTATGAATCTGTAGATGATTTAAAAAAGACGCTAATTCCTTTGGGACAAAGTGGAACGAGTGTAGAATTAGGCGATATCGCCGAAATTTACAGGTCGTATAAAACACCTACGGATAACCTTGTACGTATCAATGGTAACCCCGGATTAGCGATTTCTATCGCTTTAAAAGAGGGGGCGAATCTAATCCGATTAGGAGAAATTATTGACGACAAAGTAGCGGAGTATAATAGCAATTTACCTATTGGACTTCATTTGAGTCGGACAGCCGCACAAGATTATTTTGTAGACAAAAAAGTATCTGACTTTATCGGAAATGTCATTCAATCCGTGGGCATTGTTTTGGCTGTTATGCTGTTGTTTTTGGGTTTTAGAACAGGATTAGTCGTGGCAAGTTTAATTCCGATGGCATTGGTCATGGCGCTATTATTAATGAATGTTTTTGACATCGGCTTAAATCAGGTGTCTTTAGCCGCATTGATTATGGCATTAGGAATGCTGGTAGATAATGCCATTGTGGTTTCGGAATCCATGATGGTCAAAATGGAAGAGGGCGATCCACCATTGAAAGCAGCGATTGATTCTAGTACCGAATTAATGATTCCTTTATTAGTTTCTTCTTTGACGACTTCGGCCGCTTTTTTAGCTTTCTTTTTAGCAGAGGATACGATGGGCGAAATTATGGGCCCTTTGTTTAGTGTGATTACTTTAGCTTTATTATCCTCTTGGATTTTAGCCATGACAATGGTTACCATGTTAGGCGTTTCTTTTATTAGGGTGACTAAAAAAGACCCAAATGTAGCTCCTAAATTTTCTATTTTTGATAGCCTAGCCGTTTATTATAAGGATATTTTAGATTGGGCGATGGCTCGACCAGCCAAATTTTTATTAGGCATCATTGCTTTGTTTTTTGCTTCTTTGTTATTATTCCCACAGTTGCCATTTATCTTTTTTCCTGATAGTGACCGAAATTTGGTGACCCTAGATTTAAATTTACCATTAGGCACAAAAATTGAGCGAACAACAGCAGTTGTGCAAGAATTAGAAAATTATATTATCAAAGAATTAAAAACGGATGAAAACCGTCCAGATGGTATTCTCGATTGGACGGCATTTGTTGGCAAAGGGCCAGAATCTTATGATTTGGGCTACCAACCGGGAGAAGCCAATTCTGGATATGCTCATTTATTGTTGAATACCAGTAGTTTTGAAATGAATAATAGGGTAGTGGAGCTGCTAGATAAATTTTGTTTTGAAACCTTCCCAGATGCCGATGTAGTGATTGGTCCATTAGCAGGTGGCGGCGGTGGCGGTGCGGATGTCGCTGTTAGAATATCTGGCGATTCTCCCGATGAATTATACGAAATTAGCGAAGCCATCAAACAAAAAATGAATGCGATTAATGGGGCTAAAAATATCAAAGACGATTGGGGACCAAAGATAAAGAAGTTTGTGATTGATATAGACCAAGATAAAGCCAATCGAGCAACAGTATCCAACCAAGATATTGCGACTTCTTTGAGAACTTCTTTGTCTGGTTTTAAGTCTGGTTCTTTTCGAGATGGAGAAGATAATATTCCAATTATGATGCGGAATGAAGGTAGTCAGGATTTAGATGTTCGAGCTTTGGGTGGCGTGAATATTTTTGCTCAAAATTCTGGTAAAAATGTTCCTTTAATCCAAGTGGCAAACATTATCCCCGATTGGCAATATGCCAAAATAAAGCGACGGAATTTATACCGAACAATGACCGTAAGTTGTGATGCAGCAAGCGGTTTTACCGCAAGTGAAATTACCTCCGTTTTATCACCTGCTTTAGCTGAATTATCAACCACTTGGAAGTCAGGCTACACCTATAACCTAGGCGGAGAATCCGAACAAAGCGGGGATGCGATGGGGGCAGTTGGGGCAAAATTACCTTTAGCAGGTTTTATTATTTTAATATTATTGATTGCTCAATTTAATTCTTTCCGAAAGACCTTTATTGTTTTAGCCACGATTCCTTTAGGTTTAATTGGCGTTATCCTTGGGTTGTATGCCTTTGATTCTTACTTTGGGTTCATGGCATTTTTAGGCGTTATTTCCTTAGCGGGTATTGTGATTAATAATGCAATTGTCCTCATTGACCGTATCAAAATTGAGATAGAAGACTTTGGTCGAACGCCTTACCAAGGGATTATTGCAGCGGCTCAACAACGATTTCGCCCTATTTTATTGACAACTTTTACGACTACTTTAGGTTTGATACCTTTGTATTTAGGCGGTGGATTAATGTGGGAACCAATGGCAATTGGGATTATGATAGGTTTATTATTTGCAACGGTAATCACTTTGTTGTTTGTGCCAGTTTTGTATAAGGTATTGTTTCGGGTAAAGCAGGAAAACTAGTTTAGTAATAATGAAGGATTATATTCTAAAACAATTTCAATTTCATTTTAATAACCCAAATTATCTTTACTTTTTATTGAGCATAGTGCTAATGATATTAGCGCCGCCCATTGCAGAAATTTACCAAGGAGGTTCGCTGCTGTTGAACATCACTTTCGGTCTAATTTTGCTAATGTCCGTTATCTATACCACTTCTAATTACCAGCAATTGGTGGGCTATGGAATAGTAGCTATTTTTCTTTATTTCTTATTTTTGATAAATAATAATGAAAGATCCTTGCTACAGTATATTCACCCCTTGACGACTTTACTCTTTTTTTCTTTAGTGTTTAAAAATATTGTGACCTATATTTTAAAAGCAAAGCAGATAGGATTGAATGAGATATATGCTTGTATATCAGGTTATTTGATTATAGGCGTAATTGCTGCGCCTCATTTTTATTTAGTAGCACAAATTTTTCCCAACGCTTTTGATATTGCGCCAAATCCTACCTTTTATGACTTTCTTTATTATAGTTTTATCACCTTAACTACTGTTGGTTTTGGGGATATTTCACCCATTCATCCTTTAGCGCAAGCTTTTACCTTGATTTTAGGTATAGCTGGTCAATTATATTTGACCATTCTAATGGCGATAATTATTGGGAAGTATTTAGCTATGGAAGTTAGAGAGTAGGTTATTATTAGTTAATCTTTTTTAGTGTTCATAAATAGTACTCATTAGGAGCAAGCCCTTTCTTTTTTCGGAGATACCATTCTGTCATAAATACACCCAAAAAGAAGTTTCCGAAATGTCCAGCATTAGCCTTCGTTCTGTTCAAAGAATTGAGAAGGGAGAAGTGATGCCAAGAATGCATACTTTAAAAGTTTTAGCCAATTGTTTGGATTTTTCTTTAGAGGCCATTAACGATTCATAACTACCCTAAAAAATTGCAACAAAATACAGTCGTAGTTCTTTGAAAA
>JAFMDF010000377.1 GCA_017857395.1 Bacteroidota bacterium
TTGAAAAGTTGAAAAGTTGAAAAGTTGAAAAGTTGAAAAGTTGAAAAGTTGAAAAAAATGCCTAACGGCATGAATACCCATATCCGAAGAAAGAACATTGTCAGACGATCCATTTATTAATAAAAACATACAAGAGTAAATATCAGCAAACGAGGGTTTTAGCTGTACCAGCTAATCGGCATTCGCAGCAGGCACTCACGGCGAGCGTACGCAGCGTGGAGATGAACGATTTTCGTTCATAGCAAGGTGTACTTTTGACTACCCAAAACTCGCTAAAGCTGTTTGGGATAATCAAAAGTCAACCTTGCCCAAATGATGAAAAAATCGGAGATATTTTTCACCATTTGGGGGAATGCTCCTATCGTCGCAATTGGCCGCTAAAGCCTCCTTGTAATTCCATGAAACTGGAATTACACCGTGTGTTAAAACGTAGCTTTCAACGACATTAAAAAAATAAACAAAGACTTATAATGAAAGAAAAACGAGAAAAGCGGACCGAAATATTACCGTATTTACGCTTAACACCGAGTGAGAAAAAAGCCATTATAGCAGAATATAAGGCGACTAAATATCCCAATCGAGCAACCTTTATCAGGGCTAAATTGCTAGAAAAAGTCATCTTTAAACGGAAAGAAAAAGTGCTTGATGCAGAGATTGCAGCAGGTAAATTATTGAACGAACTGAATAAGTTAGGTAATAATGTGAATCAAATAGCGAAAGTTTTGAACACTTATAAAGACGGAAAAATGAGTAAAGAGCAGTTGTTAGTACTAGCAACTACGGCAAAATTACTTTTAAAAATCAAAGATATTTTAACAATAGAAGCGTGATATGATAGCCAAAATAAGTAGTGGAAAGAATTTTTATGGAGCAGCAAATTATAATCAACTGAAGGTTGATAAAGGGGAGGCGACTATTTTATATAGCCAAAGTTTGCGGAAAACGACCCCTAAACAAATCCAAGAAACCTTTAGAATAAGCAATCGAGCGAAGATAAAAAGCCCTGTATTTCATGTGTCTTTGAGTTATGCAGCACTCGATAAAGGAAAATTAGATAACGAAAAAATGCTAAAAATAACGCAGGAATATGTAGAAAAAATGGGGTATGGTAAACAGCCTTATATCGTTTATCGGCATAATGATACGGCACATCCGCATGTACATATCCTAACAAGTAGGATTGATATATCGACTCAAAGTAAGTTGCCTCACTCATTTGAACAACGAAAATCTAAAAAAATTACAGACCAGTTAGAGGTTAAATATGACCTAACTATATCGGATAAGCGAGTTTTGACTAAGCGAGAAATGGTGGGCGACCTTCAAACTGCGATGCAAAACGGTAAGCCAGAGAACCTAAAATTCCTCAATAAAGAACTAGCGAATATGGGTTCACCGACTAGGGCCAGAAGTACGGGAAAAGGTATTGTCTATTATAAGGTGGATAATGAAGCTGGAAAAAGAAAGACCAAATCGGTGAAATCTTCTCTTTTCAAAGATGTCGGCTTAGATAAAAAGGGCTTAGAAAAGGACTTTGGAAAGAACCGAAAAGACCGCCTATATGTGAAAGGAAGTGTAGAAAAGGTACTAGCAAAATCCCCTAAAATTAATGCACTCACTTTTGCCAGCAAGCTACGAGAAAAGGGAATTGATACGGAATTTAAATATGGAAAGGATTCGGTTATTGGTGTAAAATATAATTACCAAGACCATAGCTATAAAGGGTCAAGTTTAGACCGTTCGCTATCTTTTAATAAGACCAAAGAACAGTTGGTGTTTCCAGATATAGAACAGCTAAAACTTCGTAAAAATTTACTAGATAATGTGCAATCAGGCAAGCCGATTGATATGACTTATGATGGTAAGCGAGTAGTTTTTACTGCTCAAAATCCAGCACTAAATCGGCAGTTAAAGGCCCTACCTCAAAAGGAGGCAATTGATTTAACACACAAATTTAATGGGTATCAAAGCCAGTATGAGAAAGCCGATATCGGAGGTCAGAAACTGATAAAAGGTATGGCAGAAGATAATTTAGATGAATATCTACAAAGACGCTATAAGTATCGACAAAAAGAAAATGAGCGCAGAATAAGGCGCTAATCATTTTATCAATATTTTATCACATCTACCTATGGGTAGATAAAAACAATCAACAACTATGGAGAACGACACAATGGAAAAGCCTAGCTTATTACTATCCCTGCTATTTAGTGTATTTATATTACTACTACATGGGGTCTATCAATTTGCCGATTTTGAACATCCATTATTTATGAAATTATGGCTACTAGTTATTAATACAGGACTCTTTGAATTCTTCTATAAACCACATTTATTAGCTTTAGTTTTTGCGGCAATTTACGCCTTGGGTACAAAAGGGATGAAGTCAGAGAGCGTCACTTTTACGAGTACCTTTTTCCTTTTACTGTTTGGATTGATGCTATACTTTGGCGCTTATTTTGCCTTAATTCTCCCGAATAAAATAGGGATGTTTATTTATATTGGCATACTGTCAACTGGTTATCTTTTATTGCTTACGGGACTGCTACATATCCGAAGAATTATTACGAATAATTTACTACGAGACCAGTTTAATAAAAAGAATAAACTGTTCAAACAGGAAAAACGAAAAATAGAAAATTCCTACTCGGTCAATATCAAAACAGAAGATGGTTGGCTTAATATTGTGAACCCTTTTCGGGCAACGATGGTCTTAGGAACACCAGGTAGTGGTAAGTCTTATACCATTGTAGAAGAGTATATTAAACAGCATATTAAAAAGGGTTTTGCGATGCTAGTTTATGATTTTAAGTACCCCGATTTATCCAAAGTAGCTTATAATTATTTCCTAAAGTATCGTTCTAATTATAGCCATGCTCCCAGAATTTTTATGGTCAATTTTGATGAACCAAGAAACTCCCATCGAGTGAATCCAATAGCTCCAGTCCTGATACAAAATCAAGCAGATGCCCTAGCCACTTCAGAGGCACTCTTTTTAAACATCAATAAAGAGTACATCAAGAAAAAAGATTTTTTTACCTCCTCTGCAGTTAATTTAGTAGCTGCTATTATCTGGTTTTTGCGCAGCTTTGAAGGTGGAAGATATTGTACGATACCTCATGTGATTAGTCTTTTATCTCTGTCTGATGAAGTGTTGTTTTCCATACTAGAAAAACAAGCAGATATAAAACCCCTGCTATCTCCTTTTGCCGATGCACTTAGTAAACAGGCTTATGAACAATTATCAGGACAAACGGCAAGTGCTAGAATACCCTTATCTCGATTAGCCACTAAAGAATTGTTTTGGATATTAAGCGGTAATGATGTAGCCTTAGATATTAATAATCCAGCCAACCCTGCGATATTATTTCTAGCCAATAATCCACAAACACAAAAAAGTTATGGAGCAATCTTTGGTTTATTAGCCTCAACTATTACCCGAATTATTAATAAGAAAAACCGTTTACCCCTTTCCTTAATAATAGATGAATTACCCACTATCTACATCAATGGCTTAGACAACTTAATAGCTACAGCAAGGTCGAATAAAATTAGTACGCTACTGAGTTTTCAAGATTTAGCACAGCTAGAAAGAGACTATGGACGAGAAGTGGCCAATGCTATTTTTAATACCGTTGGTAATAAAATCACAGGTTCGGTGGTGGCTGAAACTGCGAAAAAGCTATCTGATATGATAGGTAAAACCATACAGCAAAGAGCAAATATTTCTTATTCCAAGAGAGGAACGACCACCGGAAAAACGACCACTTTAGATTACTTAATACCACCAGAAACAATTGCTCAATTATCTCAAGGAGAATTTTGTGGCGTACTCTCTGATACTTATGAGCAGAAGGCAGAACAAAAGATATTTTATTCCAAAGTACTGGCTGATAAAAGTGATTTGACGCATCATTCAATACCAATTTTAAATAGGGTAGAGGAGGGGCAATTTAATAGTTTATTACAAGCTAATCTATTGCAAATAGATAAAGAGGTAAAATATCTAGTGAATACTTTTTTGGCTGTTACACCAACTTAATACGAGCGTTCAAAAAGACCAATAGCACAAACAAAATATTCATTTTTTAACTTAAAAACATCCGCTAATGATTGCTAAAATAGCTAAGTCAGGTAATAATTTTTTTGCTGTAGCCTATTACCATCAACAAAAGATAGAAGAGGGATTAGCTACAATAATTGATACTCAATTACTGTATAGTACAAAACCCAAACAGATAGGAAATATTATGAGCTTTTTTGCTCAATTTAACATAAGTAAGCAACCAGTATTTCATGTATCCTTAAATTTTGCGGCAAGTGATTTAAATCTTTTAAATGACGAAAAACTTCAAGCCATTAGTAAGGAGTATTTGGATGAAATGGGTTATGGAGCACAGCCTTATATTATTTATCGACATGATGATACCCCATTTCTACATCTGCATATATTAAGTATTCGAGTAGATATTAAAACCAAAAAAAGAATAGCCGATAGTTTTGAAGGGTATAATTCTAAAGGAATTACTAAAAAGTTGGAATTAAAATATGGTTTAGTCATCGCAGAAATGCAATCAGAAAATCACCAACAGATTGAAATGGATGTAAGAGCGGCCCTAAGTTATAGCCCTTTAAATTTTGATGAACTAAATGAGGGCTTGAAAAAAACAGGGTCGATATATCAGATTAAGCTTGTCAAAAAAGGACTGATTTATTATCGGTCAGATGAACAATATCAAGCTGCTAACCCCTTCTGGAAAGGCTCAAAATTTAAAGAAAAGGGGTATGATAAAAAAGGTTTAGAAACTATTTTCAATAGGCATACCCGTAAATGGCTGACTACGGTTTTAGAATTTTGACCTAAATTATTATTCAAATCACGCATTATATCACCAATCAAAATATAAATAATGACCGCACATATTTCAATATTAGATAACCCTACCATTAGTAATAATTTTTATGAAGTCTTATGCTATCACCAAAAACGGCTAGATAGAGGACGAGCAAACACCGTTTGTGAACCGTTTACGGAAGGGTGGGCTAAAATAATTGATAAACAACTGATATTTGATACAAGTCCAGAAACAGCAGCTAGTATTTTTCGACTAATAGCTCCTATTATTCCAGAAGTAAGTTCACAAGTTTTTCATGTATCCCTATGTTTTACTCCGACTGATTATAGTCAACTAAAAGAGACAGGTTTACAAAAGATTAGTCAAGAATACTTAGAACGCTTAGGTTATGGTGAACAGCCATATATCATGTATCGGTACAAGGAGACAGCATATCCACATATCCATATTTTGAGTACTAGAGTAGATATGAAAACGAGAATAGGAATAGAGGATAGTTTTGAGGCGTATCATTCTAAGGAAATATTATATCAGTTGGAACAAAAATATGACTTAAAAGCTGCTCCTTTTCAAAGTAAGTCTCATCAAGAAATACGAGTAGCTATCTGGAAGGCTCTTCAAAATAAGCCAACGGATTATGAAAAGCTAAATGAAGAATTAGCTAAAACTGGTTCAGTCTATCGAGCTAAAAAGATAGGTAGAGGTTTAGTTTATTATCCAATTGACAAGTTAGGGCAATCGAAACAACCCTATTGGAAGAGTATGGATTTTAAAGAAATCGGTTTTCATAAAAAGGGAATAGAGCGATTATTTGAGGTATATAAATCGCAATTACCAGAAACGTTTTATTTGCGCTCAAATCTAGAAGAGTTGTTCCCGCAGCCGCTGCAACATTATTTTAATCTGCCTTCAAAATAAACTATATTTGTTAACATCAAAAAAACATATCATGGGAAGAAAAAAGAAAAGAAAGAAAAGTACCCCACCAAAACGATGGAGTTTTAACCGAAAAAAAAGATTAGCTGTAGGTAAAGGTTGGATTCAAAACTATGATGGTCAGCATATCGTTAGAGGTTATACAAAACGCTATAAGGTTAATGTGCTTTGTGCGATTACAGAATTAAAAATGCTGGGTGTAGAGATAAGTAAAGAATATGAAGAGGCAGTAAAACAAACGGTAGAAGGAGACCTTAAAGCCAAACGTTTAAAGAAAGAACAAAAAGCAAACGAGGCCTATTTAGCAGAATTTATGGATGACGGTTTCGCATTTGTTGTTGGCTATACGGCTGGCGGAGCACCATATGGTTTAACTTACGAAGAATTGGACGATATTAATGAAGAAGAAATAAGCGATTAATTTCCTAGAACTGAGACTAAATTATTTTAATGTTCGCATCCTTCAATTAAGCCTAGCAGTCATTTGTTTAACGGTAATAATAACATGCTCTAAAGTCTTAATTTTAGCCTTACTTGCATGAAATATAATGGAAGTCATCTCCCCCTTTTGACTAATTTTAGCTTGGGCTAACTCCGTACTAAAAAATCGTTGGAAGTATTGAAGTAATTCCGAGACCATATTGCTAGCAATGTCGATTTGACATTGGGCTAATTGGTTATTATTTAGTTTAGGATAACTGATGGTGATTTCTGTCATAGGCGATTATTGCAGAATAAATAGTTTATTCATTCAATGGATAGGAGGGTAGTGCTGCTATAATAAGTACAATTATTTTTTAATCAAAGAAAAATGAATTAAAACTATGAAAAAGAATGCCACCCCATCCGCGAGCGGTTCACAAACGATGTTTGTTCATAATTCAAAAAAAGATAATCGAACCAAAAGAATAGATATTCGATTTACAAAGTCAGAGTATGAGACACTTTTAGCAGGGATGGAAGATTCTCCTTATACTACAAAAGGTGCATATATGAGGGCAAAGTTATTGAGAGGGGAATCAATCTTACCATCAAAGAACCGTTATTTAGCCATTTTAGCAGCAGGTCAATTAAGAGATGCTATCAAGAAAATGGCAAAATATTTTGATAATTATACGCAGGTAATTCAATCAAACCCAAATATCTTAAAGGCATGTGATAAACAATTAATTGTAGAAATAAAACAATTGATTTTAGCTGTTAAAGAGAAATTGCAAAACGCAGAATTATAAATATTCTTAAATTGATAGATAATTTACAATGCTTTTGAAAGTTAGAACCAATTAAGTGTAATACAACAAATTGAGGAAGAATATTATGGTATCTAAAGAGGATAGAAGATGATAGATGAAAAGAAGGAAGAGGCTTGACAAATACCTCTTCCTATAAAAACTATGAGATTGCTATGGCTAGCAATAATTCTTTTAATAGTTATTATAATTATTCTAGTAATTGACGAAAAGAAAGAAGGAATCCCGTAGAGAGAATTAAATATCTAGGGATTCCAAAAGACATAATCGAGTCCGAATTTTCAATTTTATACATTTGGGATTATTGGTCACTACAGAACTAAGAATTTTAAAAATTAAAAGTGGACGCCCTAGATTAGGGTTAATGATTCTCTCTATTTTTAGCCCCTCTTCCAATAGGCGTCCTTATTCCTCTATCGTCTTGAGACATAATAAAATGGGTGTGTAGGGGTATTATGATTTTGGGATGAATTGAACGCCAACTTGTTAACCGTTTATGATTGGGTTGGTGTAGGTGAGTCTTATGAATCGCAGCCGCAAAGTAATAATTTATTACAATAAATTACCACATGTTGACATAGAAATGACAGAGAATAGCTATAATTTGAAAGCATTTTGTTAAATTTGTTGAGCCTTTAATGATTCTCTCTATGTGGTAAAGTCCTTTTCGGAGGGCTTTACTTTGGAGAGTAATCAACTTCTATACATTCATTTATTCCACTCCTTTTATGGCCTACTCTGAAAACAATTTATCTTCGATTCTGGATTAGTTATTTCTTAATTCACCTCCTGTCCTTCTTCATCTTTAGATTGGCTAAAAATTTGCATTCATATCTACTATTTAGATTATCGAAAAAAAGTTATTGCTTTTAGGAGCAATTCTGTTTTATGTCAGTTTAAAGAATAGGAGAGAATAAAAATAAGATGGCTTACATGAATTCTCTAATAATCAAGCGAAATGCTTGGCATCTAATGCACCTTGAAAAGAAACTATCTGCTTATATTCTTCCTCTTTATTTTTCATAGTTGTTCAGACGAATGTACTTGTCCTGCAGACTATGTTCCTGTTTGTGGGGCTAATGGGGAGATTTATTTTAATGATTGTTTTGCTAGATGTGCGGAGGTAGCTTATAAGGATGGAATTTGTACTTTAACAATAGTCCGTGCAATTTTTTAGGTAAAAAAACTTGACAAAAATAAAAAAA
>JAFMDF010000378.1 GCA_017857395.1 Bacteroidota bacterium
AACCGCAAAGTTACAATAAATACTATTTAGAACTTCATGCGTAAACCACTAGATATAGCACTTACTCAGAAACAGGGTAGATATAGTCTTGATTTTCCAATCGTTTGGAAATTAGGATATGATGTTAGTTTATCAAGAATCTAACATCAAGTATCTAATGTCCATTAGTAAGAATCAACCCTTATGCCAATATCTTAAATGGCTGTTTATCAAAAAGTTATCCTAAAGATAAAAAAATAGAAGGGTAAGATTCGTCCGAATATGGACGATATTTGTTCAGAAGTGGACGACTATAAATAAAGCTATTTTACTCGTTTTAAAAAAATTATAAAGAATTGTTTAATCTGGTTTTAGTCGCTTGAAAACCATCTTTGTAAAAAACAAGGACCGTCAATATCCCTTTTTTTAGGACACAGAGCGCACAAAGTAAACACAGAGGACACAAAGTGTTGTTGATTTTCTGCATATGTAAAACTTAGTGGACTTTGTGTCTTCTCCGTGTACTCTGTGTCCAAATCTATTTTGTCCCGTAGTAAGGTCAATATCCGTGTCCCTTTATTAATCTGTGGTATAAAATCACTACCTCAGATTAATAAAGGGACACAGATTTGGGTTATTTAATTCCTATACAAAACTTATTACTCCGTCTTCAAACTCTTAATAGGATTCGCCAAAGCAGCTTTAACACTTTGAAAACTCACCGTAAAGAAAGCGACTGCAATAGCTGCAAAACCAGCAATAGCAAAAATTCGCCAATCAATCGAAGTGGAATAAGCAAAATCTTGCAACCAGTTATTCATCATATACCAAGCAATTGGAATGGCAATGATTAGGGCAACGAAAACCAGCTTTAAAAAATCTTTGGATAATAAAGCGACCAATCCAGCAGTAGAAGCGCCTAATACTTTTCGGATACCAATCTCTTTAGTGCGTCTCTCGGTAGCAAAAGCAGCTAAACCAAATAAACCTAAACAAGCAATCAAAATACTTAACCCTGAAAAGATGGTAAACAAACTACTGATTCGATTTTCTGAGCGATAAACTTGGTCAAAAGATTCGTCCATGAACCGATATACAAAAGGTTGCCCTGCTGCAAAAGTTTTCCAATTTCTTTCCACTTCTGCAATTAAAGTAGGTAAATCGTCGGTGTTTACTTTTAATACTAATTTGCTAGCACGAGGGTTTAGAAAAAAGCTGACCGCTCCAATATTTTGCCTCAGGCTTTCAAAATGAAAATCTTTCACAACGCCAATAATTGTTTTCGTGGGCAAAGTCGCACCTGGTTCAAAATTGCCATTATCTCCATAAACTTTTTGACCTACGGGATTCTCTAATCCTAGCATTTTTACCGCTGTTTCATTAATAATGACCGCATTCGAATCGGTAGGCATATCTGGTGAAAAATTTCTACCTGCCACGAGTTCCATCCCTAAGGTAGCCATATAATCTTCATCAATATTCCACATTTGCGTTTGCATACAGTTATCATCTCTCAATTCTTGGTTTTTACACATGGGGGAGTCACTTCGAGAAGAAGGAATCGGCAGATACCCGCTAATGGTTGCTTTAGTAATTTTAGGATTATTAAGTAATTCCTTTTTCAGGGTAAAAGCTTTTTCACCTAAAGGGTGGGCATTGTCTAATATCAATATTTGTGCTCTGTCAAAACCCATTTTTTTATTTTGGATAAAATCCATTTGTCGGTTGATGACTAATGTGCCAATGATTAATAATACCGCAATTAAAAACTGGAAGACAACCAATCCATTTCGTAGACTTAAATTACCTCCTTTTTCTAAAAACTTACCCGAAAGTGTTTTGATGGGTTTAAAAGCGGATAAATACAAGGCGGGATAACTGCCTGCTAATAAGCCTACGCCTAACATACTGACTAAAGAGATGCCCCAAAAAGCCAAGCTATCAAAAGGCAAAGTTAATTGCTTGTCTGCCAAATTATTATAATAAGGCAAGGCCAATTGGGCGAAGATAATGCCTACTGAAAATGCGATACTTGCCATCAAGACAGACTCTACTAAAAATTGATTGACTAGATTGCTGCGCATAGAACCTAACACTTTTCGTACGCCAATTTCCTTTGCTCTAATGGAAGAACGAGCCGTTGATAAGTTCATGAAATTGACACAGGCAATTAGTAAAATAAACAAAGCTGCAGCAGAAAAAATCCAAACATATTGAATATTACCATTCGGATTTAATTCAGCTACTAAATCGGAATTTAGATGAATATCGGTTAATGGTTGGTAGTGGTATTTAATAAAAGCGCCAGAGGAAGTAGCTATCTCTTCATAGGACTTCCCCATGACTTGTTCTATAAAGGGTGATATATATTTTTCTAATAAATGGGGAAATACTTTTGCTTCAAAAGCGGTAACATTGGTGCCTTCTCTCAACACATAATAAGTATGAAAATTATTACTGCCCCAGATACCATTATTCGCTTCTCTCCCTCCCGTTAAAGAGACTAAAAAATCGTAGTAGAAATGAGAATTTTCTGGCATATCTTCCATGACGCCTGTAATCGCATATTCTCGAACATTATCAAAGGTGAGTTTTTTGCCAATTGGGTCGTCATTCGGGAAATATTTGTTGGCCATTTTCTCGCTAATGACTAAGGTCTTTGGTGGCGCTAATGCGGTTTTGGGATTACCTTTAATTAGGTTTAAACTAAAAACATCAAAAATGGTAGAATCACAATAAATAATATTGGCTTCATCAAAATTTTGTACCTCTCTTTTTACTAAAGAACTACCATAATTTCGAAATCTAACGGCTGTTTCTACTTCTGGAAAATCCGCCATTAAAGCTTCTGCTAAAGGGGCTGGCGTTACGGAATATTGTTTATGTGACCCCGCAAAATTAATATCTGCGGTGACTCGATAAATACGATCTGCTTTTTTATTCCAGGTATCATAACTTAATTCATCTGCTACCCATATTACGATGAGCAAACAACAGGCAATTCCGATGGCTAAGCCTAATAAATTGATGAGTGAATGACTGCGGTTGCGGCTTAGATTTCGCCAGGCGATTTTGAAGTGATTTTTAAACATAATCGGGTGCTGTTTTGTATGTGTGAATGATTGCGTAGGATTCGCTGTAGGCTTTTATTAAGAGACACTTGCTTATTCCTATAGTTGCAATAATATCTTACTCAGATTTAATAGATTCCACAGGATTAGCAACAGCCGCTCGTAAAGTCTGATAACTAACAGACACCCAAGCAACGAGTAAGGTAGCTATTCCAGCCCCAATAAATAACCCAATAGTCAAATCCGTTTGATAAGCAAAATCTGACAACCATTGTTGCATTAAATACCACGCAAAAGGCGTTGCAATAAGAGTAGCCACCAAAACTAAAACCGTAAAATTTTTATTGAGCATTAATACAATATCAGCAGTATTGGCACCTAATATTTTCCGTACGCCAATTTCTTTTCTTCTTTGGGCAATCGTCAAAGTCGCAATGCCGAATAAACCAAGACAAGCAATCAAAATCGCTAAAGAAGTAGCCACCCCTAATATCTGACTCAATCGACCTTCAGAACGATACTGGCGGTCGATATTTTCGTCCATAAAAGTAAAGCTAAAGGCTTGTTCAGGCGCCACGGCTTTAAAAGCTCTTTCGATATTTCCTAAAGTAGCCGTTACATTATCTCCATCTATTTTAAAGGAAAATTTAGGAATAGGGGAGTCGCCAAAACCTCTATCTGGAGCAGTCTGTAATAAAGGAATAAAATCGGTCGCCATCACCAATGGCGTTACAGGAGTATGTAAAGATTCGAAATTGAAATCTTTAGCAACCCCAATAATTTGATGATCGTTAAATGGAGCGGGCAAGGTCTGTCCAATCGGATGGTCTAACTGCCAAGTTTTAGCAAAAGCTTCATTAATGATGACGGCTTTTTTATCAGTACTAATTTCTTTTGTAAATTTCCTACCTTCCACCAACTCCATTTGCATTTCTTCTAAGTAGGCATAATCAATTTGTTGGACTTTAAATTGGCGAAATTTATCAAGTTCTTTGTCTCTATAACCCAATTGCGCCCAGCCTTGAGTGCCAAAAGTGTGAGAAGAAGCCAGTATATTTTTTACCCCTTTTCCTGCTAATTCATTTTTTAATCTTTCATGAACTACATTGCCTTCTTCCCAAGTAGTCACCAATCCCTTACCCGACCCATTATACGGCACAACTACTAACTGGTCTTTAGCAAAGCCTAAGTTCTTATTTTGTAAAAAATTCATTTGATTTAACATGCCCAACGTGCAGATAATCAAGAAAACGGATAAAACAAATTGGAAACCTACCAAGCCTCTGAGCACTAAATGTTTGTCTGTTCCAATGGACGAAAACGAACCCTTAATGGCTTGAATCGGTGCAAAACCAGATAAAACTAAAGCGGGGTAAACACCAGATAATAGACCGATTAAAATGGCTAAACTTGTAAAAATGGCTATATTTTGCCCAGTAATTTCAAGCACTAATTGTTGATCTGCTAGTTGGTTAAAAGCAGGTAAAAATACTTGTGCCAACATCACGCCAATCACCAAAGCTACCATAGCTGTAAGAATAGCCTCGCTCCAAAATTGTGTCCGCAATTGCCATTTGGTAGCACCTGTTACTTTCCGAACACCAACTTCTTTTGCTCTAGTTACCGAGCGACCAACTGATAGAGTAGTGAAATTAATACAAGCTAATAATAAAATTAGAAAAGCTACGGAAGCTAAAATATAAGGGTATCTCGCATCACTAACCTGAGCAATTCCAACAGGCACTTCACTATTTAAATGAATGTCCGTCAAAGCTTGTAAACCGACGACGTAACCTCCTGCTTGGTAATCCTCTTTTACCTTATCATCAATGAAGGGTGCTATTTTAGCGGATAAATCGGCTACCTTTGTTTTAGCATCTACCAATATATAAGTCTCTCCAAATACACAAGTCCAACAACGTTGTGCGCCCTCTCCAAAAAAGGTTAAACTATTGTCAAAGGGAATAAGGATTTCATGCTGCAAACTTGAATTAGTGGGGGAGCTTTCGATAATGCCACTAACCTCAAATTCCGTCCATTCTCCGCCTACTTGCATGGAAAGCGTTTGTCCCATTGGCGCATTATCCCCAAAGTATTTTTCGGCAATTGCTTCCGTAATTACCGCTTGGTGTAAATTAGCAAAGACTTGGTCTTTTTTTCCTTTTATTAAGGGTAAATCGAAAATTTTCAAAATAGCTGGATCCACATAATGTACGGTTTCTTGCTCGGTAAATGTCCCTTTTTTAGTCAAAGAGGACACCGTCATATATCGAGCAAATTCCTGAATCTCAGGAAAGTTATCTTTTAGTTCTGGGCCTAAAATTAACGGGGTAACAGAATTCCAAATCAATTCTCCTGGTACATATTCTTTTACCCAAGTTCTATAGATTCTATCTGATTTTGTATGATATTGGTCATAAGTCCATTCGTTTTTCACGAACAACATGATGAGAATGACCACCGCTGTTCCAATGGATAATCCTGTGAGGTTGATAAGGGAAAAGAGTTTGCCTTTTATTAGATTACGGAAGGCGATTTTTAGATAATTTTTTAACATGGTTGGTGATTTTTTATTATGGATTCGTTTATCTACTCCGATTTTATCGCTTTAACTGGATTAGTCAAAGCAGCCCGAACACTCTGATAACTTACCGTAGCAAAAGCCACCAAAATTGCAGATAATCCTGCAACTACAAACACCCACCATTGGATATTAATCCGATAAGCAAAATTATCCAGCCATTGATTCATGCCTAACCAAGCTAAGGGGGCAGCAATCAATAGGGCAATGACGACAAGTTTTAGGAAATCTTTGGATAACATGCGGATGATGCCTGTGACACTTGCCCCCAAAACTTTCCGAATACCAATTTCTTTAGCCCGTTGTTCCGCCATAAATGTGGCTAAACCAAATAGACCCAAACAAGCAATAAATATAGCAGCTAAGGAAGCCGCTGTAAATAATTGACCTCGCTGTTGGTCCGCTTCATAAAATTGAGCGATTTGGTCATCTAAAAAATGGTATTCAAATAATTGGTCAGGGTCAACGGAATGTAGAATATCGGTCATTTGGGCAATGGTTCGTTCTACATTATCTCCAGAAATACGAGCGGTAAAATAGTCGATAGATTGGATGGGATTATTCTGGTACGCTAACACTAAGGGTTCTACTTCATTGTACAGGGATTGGAAATTAAAATCGTTGGTAATGCCGATTACTCGGACTTTAACGGGTGTTGCCAACGGTCGTTCTGAGCCTCTATTAATCCGACTTACCAATAAAATTTCTTGTTCACTAGCTTCGGTAATGCCTAAGACTTCCGCTGCTTTTTTATTGAGTATCACCGCAGTAGAGTCTGCTAATCGTTCCGCTGAAAAATTGCGGCCACTATGTAAGTCAATTTTAAAAGTTTCTAAAAATTGTTCATCCACGCCTATGAAATAAGGTGTTTTTCCTCGTTGGTCAAAAGCATTAGGCGCTCTGACTTCTGCTTGCAATAAATTCTTCCATTCGCCTGGTACTCTGCTAGAAACCGAAACCGCTTCGACTCCAGGTAATTGAGCATAGCCATTGCGGATAATATCAAATCCATTTCTAACTTTACCACTATTAATGTCCACCACCACCATTTGTTCCTCATTAAAACCTAGGCTTTTATCTTGCACATAATTCATTTGTTGCCAAACAATCATCGTCCCAATTATCATTAAAATAGACAAGGAGAATTGTAGGACCACTAAACCTTTACGCAATAAACCATGACCGCTATTACTACTTTTAAAATTTCCCTTTAAAACAGCGGAGGGCTTAAATCGAGTTAAGAAAGCGGCAGGGTAACTTCCTGCTATAAGCGTAATGCCTATTACAAAAGAAGCCAATGTTGGTATCAACCAAGCATTCGTTGTAACATCTAAAGTCAACTCTTTTTCAGCAAAATTATTAAAGAATGGCAAGCCTGTTTGCACCAATACTAATCCGAATAATAAAGCGAGAAAAGTAACCACTAAAGACTCCGATAAAAAACGAGCAAATAAATGTTTGTTTCCTGCACCAACTACTTTTCGAACACCTACTTCTCGACTATAATTTCCTGCTCTAGCGGTTGCTAAATTTACATAATTGATACAAGCAATGCCTAAGATAAACAGACCAATTAAGCTGAATAAATAAAGATAAGTATAAGAACTTTCACTTTCATTCAATTCTCTAGAAATATCTTGAGACCCAAAGTGAATATCCGATAAAGGTTGCAAAGCTAATTGTCCTTGAAAAGGTCTTTGTTCCGTGGCTCTAGTTTCTGCTAAAGCCGTTAATTGTTTGCCTATATTTTGGGGATTTGTCCCTGATTCTAAAACGAGATAAGTTCCCCAGTTTTGCGATGCCCAATCATTTTCTACTCCATTAAAGAAAGGCACTAATGTCTTATAAGAAATGAGGGATTCAAATTGCAAATGAGAATTGGTTGGGACATCTGCTAATAGTCCCGTCACCAATAAATCCATACCTCTATCACTTCGGACGGTTTCTCCCATTGCATTTTGATTGCCAAATAATTTTTTGGCAAAAGATTCGGTTAATACAATAGTATTCGGTTCAGCCAAAGCAGTTGTTGGATTTCCTGCAATAAAGGGGAAATCAAATATTTTGAAAAAGGAATTATCAGCAGTTATGAAAGGTTGATAAAATCCTTTATTGGTTTCAGGATTTCGAACGACCGCTCTACCCCACATATACAATTTAACAGCATCTTCCACGCCTGTTAATTCGTTTTTGGCTGCATTGGCTATATTATAAGACACCGCACCAAAACGTTTCTCTTCCTCGTCAGGAATTTGTTGATGTTGGGTCACCCGATAAATTTGGTCAGCTTTACTATGGAATTTATCAAAAGTCAATTCGTCTACCGCATACAAGGCAATAAATAAAAAACAGGCAATACCAAAACCCATTCCAAGGATATTGATTAGGCTATATAATTTGTGGCGAGTCAAACTACGGAAGGCAATCTTTAGATTATTTTTTAACATGTCGGTTGATTTTCTTATAAGAAAACAATGCTTAATTATATATCAACCAATGGATATGCCAAGATTTTAATCTATTGATTATCAATTTATTAAAAAATTAATTGGCTACCCTTCTAGCGTTGTAAAATATTGCCTTTCAAAGATTTATCTTTCCTT
>JAFMDF010000379.1 GCA_017857395.1 Bacteroidota bacterium
AGAAGGAAATTCTTTAAAAAATGACCTCATTTTTGAGGGCGTTGAACAGGCTACCACTCGGCGGAAAGATTTTACCTCATATTTCATTGGAGTTGCATGATCGGCAAAAGCAGAGAAAGAAGATGTTCCTATCGAAACAGTGGCAATGGAATCTCCATCAAAATAGAGGATGTAACCATCCAGATTTTCTGTATTGGCAGGTGCAGTCCAACTTAAATCCACTAAAAAATCTGCTGTACCATCAGAGGCAATCACATCAGAAGGCATAGAAACTGTTGGAAATAAAATAGTTGCCATTTCAAAATCGGAAGTCGCCGTAGTATGAGGTAATGCTTTAAAGGCATTTATTTTATACGTATAATTTTGAGCAGGCACACCCGTAAAATCAGTGTAAGTCAAATCAAACCCTCGATACACTACCCCAATTAAAATATCATCTCTAAACAATTGAAATCCCGTAAAATTATAATCAGGATCTAAGGGTGCAAAAGAAGCTGGTAAGGCCCAATCTAGTACCACACGATCTGCTCCTGGCGTAAGGGTGAAGTTAACGGGCGATGGTATGCTCGGATAGATAATTGGATTCAAGGTATCTGGGGCAGAGTCGTAATCGACCTCACCGACTGTGCGAAAAGCACTCAAAGTATAGGTATAAGTTTCCTTCGAGACACCCGTATAATCCTCATATTTTCCAACAGCATTGGGCGGTAAAGTGGCAATTAGTTCTCCATTTCTCCTTACTTTAAAACCTTCATAATTACTAGCTGGATAATCCCAAGTTAATTCCACTATACCCTTATTATTATTGCTGATGCCCACTAAGTTCTCAATAGGCATTACTTCTGGAAATAGTATTTTGGTAGTTGTGGTATCTTTAATCACATACAAATCACCATTTCCTTCCACATCAAAAAGGCCATAGGCCAAGATTTCATAGTCGTAATTCCCCCCTGCAATACCTGTGGTATCTAAATAAGTTATCGTACCAGTGGCATTGTTGGAGGATACAACATCTAATAAAGTAGGCCCTCTTTTAATATTAAAATTTAATTGATCAAACTCATTACTAGCATTATAAGTGAATTCTATCAAAACACCATGCTGAGTGGGTTGAGGTGTCAATTGAGAATTAGTCAATTCTACGATAGGAAAATCCAAAGTGTCCCCTTCCTGAAAACTTTCGACTTGTAAGAAATTAATAGCTGTTTTTTGGGATTGTAGTACATTTAAAAGCACTAATTGCTCTTCAGGGTTAAAAGTAAATCCTGCTTTAATTGGCTTTATGGTTATGTTGGATTGCTGACCGTAGTATATTTCTGAGAAATTATAAAAACCATTATCATCTGAGTATACGGTATCTTGGACTAAAGTACCTGAAACACTGGTTTCTAAGACAACTTGTACTTCTGAAAGCGCAAAATCTCCAGTTTCTGTTAATATTCTACCAGCAATAGTGCCATTAGGTGGGACACTTCCATTATCAAAACTTGTGACAATTGCTTGCCCGTTTTTGACGATTTGAATACCATAGGCAACAATTTTACCCGGAATAATATTCGTAACACCATAGTTGGTGGAGGTCGCAGGCAAAGTTTGGATAACTGATCCATCACCAACCACTTCTAACCTATCCGCAAAGGCAGACACATTATTCCAATTTAAACTAACTTTATTGGGGAAAGTCCCATCAGAAGCCATTAGTCCGATATCAAAAGTGCTACTTGTTTGACAGGTTTGGGTATAAGACTGATTTAGTGGAATATAAAAGGGTTCAATGCAATAATTATAAGGTTGTCCATTGACCAAACTATTGGCGGCTGCACTGAATGAGTCAACAAATACATAGTCCTGATTAATTACATCTGTACCTTCCAATTGGCCAATCTGTTCCCCATCTCGATAAATAATAGTTCGAGTGGAAAGTTTAGAAGTATTCGTCCAACTTAGGACGGTTTTATTTGGAAAGTCGCCATTAGTCGCCATTAATGTTGGCATGCTTTGCACCATTGTTCCACCAGATGAAGTTTTAGTATAGAGCAAATTTCCAAACCCAATTCGATAGATATTAAGGACATAACTTAGGATACTATCTGATCCCAGGTGATGTCTGAAAATTTCTTTAAATTGGATATTTGTGGAAGCTTCTGTTTCTGTCAATTGAGCAGTGTGCAATACTGTTCCATTTCCAGTTAATTCAAAATAAACTCCATTTGGGACTGGCTGCAAGGTTGGAATATCTATATCCCAATTTAAATCAACATAAGCATCATTTGTTTGGAAAGTGGCTGTAAATATCTCCGTTTGAGCTATCATAGTCAAATAACAAAATAGAAGTAATCCAATAGAAATAGATAATTTTTTCATTTTTTTGTATTTTGAAGGAAGACCGAATAAATATGCAGGTCAAACAAAAATGATTTGTCCAGCCAATAAAAATTGTTACAAATTAATGGAATTGAAGGAGGTGAAATTTTGAGTCAGGCATGATTGAATAACTTAAGTAACGTTATTCTTAGTGTAATTTTCAACCGATTAGATTTTAAAAGTAAATGTAATCATTTTTTTTATTAAAAAATAATTAAATTATTCCTACTTTTCAAAGTTACCTAATTAACCTAAGGTACTATTAACTGAGCTTACCCCAATATGCAGGACTACCTAACAATAATCCTTCGTTAATAAAATAGTTTAAAAAAATCACCATATTTCCTAGGTAGTTCATTTTTATAGGTTTTTGAAATCTTAGGCAGTCCAAGAGTTTTTTTGGAGATTTTGTCAAGGGCGGCTGAGGAACGAAGCTATACCCTTAACAAAATCGACAAAAAAGGCTCAATTTTGTCTGCGATTTGAAATACCAATGAGCCCTTGATTAATTCAACCCCTCAATCATCAAACTCCTCTCCCCTACCCCACTAACAAAAAGCACCTGAATAGCCCGTGACATAGCCACATAAACCAACGACCGCTCTCGACGGTCAAAAGCCTGCTGAGTAGCAGCATCCCATTCTTTGAAAGCATAAGGGCGACTAGGAACAGTTCGTTTTTGCACATCAGCTAAAAAGACGGCTTTAAACTCTAAGCCTTTTAAACTATGAAAAGTAGAAAGGCGAATACCCTTAACATCACCCTTTCCTTGAGGAATATCAAAATAAGGAAGTTTATGTTGATGCAAATAGCTTTTGATGTCTTTTAAACCATTTCTAGTACGAGTAGCAATACAAATTTCGGGAAGGTTTAATTTGGCAATAGCAGTATCGCTGGCAAAGGCCAGTTCTTCTAATTTTTCATATAAAAAAGCTAGTTCTGCTTCTTTAGTTGGAAAGATTAAATATTGAGGTCGTTGTTTTCCTTGAACTAAAGAAACGTAGCCGTTTTTGCTTTCTTCTTCCCCATCAAAATTATCGAAAGGAATATTTTTGATAATGGAGATGGCTGCTTTTCTAATCTTTTCGGTGGTTCTGTAATTAATTTTTAGGCGACGGCTTCTTCTACCTCGTATATGAATACCTGCTTTGGAGAAGTTTAATTGACGCTTATATATTTTTTGGAGTGGGTCGCCCACTAAGAATAAATCGTTTGGTTTTTCTTTAACTAAAGAGCGTAATAAACGCAATTCAATATTAGAAAAATCTTGAATTTCATCTGCTAGGACATGACCAAAAGGCTTGTCTTCGATAGCTTGATAGTGGTCATAAAGGAGGTTATGCAATTCGCCTTGATTATAGTAGTTCTGTGCTTTTTTCTTTTCTTGATAAACTTCCAATAAACGCCAAATTTCCATTTTATCCTTTCTGGAAATTCTGCGTTTTCTACCCTTTCTTGGTGCTTTAAAATACGTTTTATCCGTTTTTAGATTTAAGTAAAGAATGACTTCTTTATATTCTTTATCTAAAAAATCGCTATCAAATTCGGTTAACTCAAAATCTAGTACTTCTTCCCAAATCTCTAAACTAGTTTTTGAACCAGGGAAATCTAGTACCCTTCCTTTGGTGGGTATAATACCCAACTCTTTAGTTCGTTCAAGCACAAATCCATCTATATTTTGTAAATGCACGATGGACTTGTCTATTTTCATTCCTACTAATTCCTTTTTTAGATTAGTAGTTAAGGCATTGGTATAAGTGGTGAAAAAGATAGGCTTTCCATCTCTTCCCAAATTATTATCTTGCAAATATTTAGCTCGATGTAAGGCAGCGACTGTTTTTCCCGTTCCTGCGCCACCTGTCACTTTCATTGAGCCTTTTAAATTACCTTCGACTAGTGTTCTTTGAGACGGATGAAGGAAGATTTTCCATTTTTGGAGTGTTCCTTCCAGCATCTCATTCAGCAAGCTATCATCCGTTAATTCAAAGAAACTTCGTTGGTTATTGGCACTTTGTACTTGTTCTTCCTGCTGAAGTGCTTTGGTTTTTCCCTCTTCAACTTCAAAAATGATTTGGTCAATATTCATTCCATCGAATAGAAAGAATAAGTTTTCAAAAGCATCTATTGGTAGAAACGATTCCATTGCTTCCAGTGCATTCAAATCGTTTATTGGACGAATGGATGGCAACAATACGGATGGGACACCAATTCTTTCTAATTGCTTATCTGTATAGCTATCTAAAAATAAGCTTGTTGCTTTTTTTATTGCAATAACTCCCTCTTTTGGCTTTTCTTGTTCAATACTTTCTGGAGCAGTAAAAACCTGATAGGATTGTGTATTATCATTCCAATCAAAAATTTTATTACTCGCCCAAGCCATTGCCTCATCATGATTATCTATCCAAAGCAAATGATAGATGCTGCCGCTATTAGGCACTCTAATAATTGCACGATATTGTTTATTTATTCTTGCTGTCCTAAGATTTTTATCTTTAAAGGTGGAAATAGGTTCTAAATGAATTCCAGCAGATTTGGAATCTGACCTGAATTTCTTCATAAAGTCAGGGACTTTCTTTTGAATAGTCTTGGGTAATTTAAAGAATGCATCCCAACATTTATCGTACATGATTAACTTTGTCATAATTTAGTTATTTAGGATTTATCATAGTTATATCAAAACCAGCTATCTCGACTATTGTATAGCCCAAGTCTTCAAATATTTGCTGGTATTCTTTATCTAAAGGTTCTAAGATAATCTTTTCTTTTTGAAATCCAAGTACAGCTTCTGCTACTACATCCTTTTCTCCTTCATTCATTAGCACAAAAGAACCATCTTGTGAAAAAGGAATTTTGTGTTGAATCAATTGATTAATAATTGGATGATATTCGTCATCGTAGTATTGTAACACTTCTGTATTGTCTACAACTTCCACGGTTGTCTCTATCGAAGATGGATTTAATAACTGAAATTGGAAAAACTCCCGCTGCCGTTCTAAATGATAGGTTTTAGCTTCTACCAATTGCAATAGATTAAAAAGATACCAGAACGAGGACCAACTATCTTTATCAAAATCGTTAGCTGTTTTTTCAATGAATAAAGAACTTTGAAATTGAAAATCTTTTACTCTACTGAACAAATTAAAATCAAAAAGAGTGTGGGCAACTTGCAGTTCATTTAAACTACAATAGGCCTCCGCCCCTTTATTCTTTGTAGAAAAATTACTGGTAGATTGTTGATTCTTTATTAAGGTAATTACATCCTTCTCTGTTAAAGCAATGCTTCCGAACTTAGCTTGAAAACAGGTCAAATAATAGCGGATAGCAACATCCATATCTAAAGGAACAGCTACATTTTCCAATACCCAAACTAAGCGGTCTAAATTATTGGTTCGAGCAAATAGGTTAGTATCTGTACCTTTTGCGATTGGATGTCCTTTTAATGCTGTTTTTATGGTAGAATTTAGCATTTTATGTAAGCTATCAATAGCGATTTTATCCCCTAATTGTTCTTCAAAAAGGAGCACATCTTGATAAGTCAAAGTCCAAGAATAAAATGCTCCCGAATCCAAAATGGAATGCCGACAAGCAATATCTTTTTCAAATCTTGGATTTTCTTTAGTAGCATGATATTGATAACCGTCTAAGTAAATGGCAATAGGTTTGATTTGTTGTAAATCTGCTGTATTCCATTCTTTTCCATTGATGGTTGCCGATAGACATCGAATCAAAAAATCTGCTCTAGTGTTATATTGCACTCCCTGCGATTTCCCTAATTGATATTGCGGTTGAATAAAGTATTCTAATTGAGATTGAGCTGTTTTTATATGTAAGCGATAATTGATAATTCCATCTACATTTTCATCTGTGAATTTCCAGCCTTCTGCTGCTTTGGAAATAGCTAAATTTCGCAATACCCGCACAAAACGCTTTTCTAATTC
The DNA here is from genome assembly GCA_017857395.1 of Bacteroidota bacterium. Taxonomy (GTDB): domain Bacteria; phylum Bacteroidota; class Bacteroidia; order Chitinophagales; family Saprospiraceae; genus JAFMDF01. The sequence goes on from JAFMDF010000379.1 coordinate 6,303, forward strand.
TGATTCCTCTATTTGCCCTGTATTTGTTACTTTGCCAAGTCCGTTGGGTATAATTTCCCAACTTTCGTTTGTATTTCTAATTTTGGCAAATAGTTTTTCTGCTTTTCGGCGGCTAATCTCATCTCTTAGATACTGATTGCTATAATTAAAAACGCAGCGATAACAACCATCTTTGCCGTCTAATTGGCAAGTACAATCTCTAATTTCTAGATAGGCTAATTCTAAAATTTCATTAAAAATATCGGCATTAAATAATTTGCTTAGATACCCCGTTCCGCCAGGAATTAAATCGTATAAAATTAAGTAGCGGTCAAATTTTTGGGTCTGGAAATTATATTCTGCATAAGGCTGCATCTGAATATGCTGTGGATTACCTCGATAATATTTTCGTAAACCCAATTCGATACCTGCTTGAAACATACTTATCTGGCTGATAGAATCAAACTCTTGTACTGGCAGTAGTATTTTTATGGCTTCTGTGGTAACCTGTCGATACAAAAATACTTCTTTAAATACTTCCGTTTCTAGTCCTTGGTAAGTGACTTCTTTTTGCCGACAATAAGGAAAATGAAAATCTCTAACCTCTTTATTTTCCCAACGACCTCTGTTTCGTTTTCTAGTATTAGAAGAAGACTTGCCACAATGTCTACAAGTAATATAACCTGCTACAGGTACTTCTTGGTGATTCAGGTTAGTCGTTCGACTGTGGTCTAAAAAATCCGAAGATAAACCTGCATTTACTTCTGTTAATTCCACATTCGAGACATATTCTATCCCAAAAGGAATATGCTTCATAGCATACGCACCATGTGATTGACCTTTGTCAAAATTGAAATGCTGAGACCGTAAGGCAAATTCCATTTCTCGCTCTTCGCTGCTATCATCCAAGGCAGCATCCTCGGAATTATTAAAAGATTTGGTCGCTAATAATTTTAAAAACCGATGTTGATTGGCAGCAGAACCAAAAGATAAATCTCCACATTTAGGACAAGTGCTGCCTTCTTTATCATAATCGTCGGTCAGATGGTCACAATTGGAGCAATACCTAAGAATAGCAGATTCTTCTTCCCAACTCAAGACATTTAAGCCAGTTATTTTTAGTTTAAACCCCTGTGTATAAAAATTATTATCAGGAATTAATTCTTTAATGGCTTGCCGAGAAGACCGTACAACTTCTATATCTTTAGGGCTGGGCGTATTATCGGAATCTTGACTTCGCCGAGGCATCACTCTAGCATTTAAACTCACGCCTGTTTCTGGAAAAGCATAGTTAGGCAATAAGCCTTTATTTGTCATGAATTCCAGCACCATTCGTTTTTCAATCGCTTTTTGTGTACCTCGAAGATTGGAAATCTCTCGTTTTAACTCCTGATGTTCTTCATCTTGCTCCCCTAATTTTTTGTCCTTGATATATTGTTTGACTTCTCTTCTCTTTTGTTGAATGTCTCGATATTCTTTGATTAAATCGTCAAATGCCTTTTTAATAATTTGATAAAAACGTTCTGTTTGTAAAGTAGCTCCTAATTCCGAAAATACGATGGGTTCAACTTGGTCACCATAAATAGATTGAAATTCGGTTAATAGCCTTTGTTCTTTACTTTTGATAAAATGAATAATTCGATTGACAAAAAATTGAGGTTCATTTAAATTAATCGACGCAGGCTTAATATTTCGGACAAACGTGGGTATAGAATGCTTGTCTTTATCTGCCATTGTCCAGCAATCAATACAGAAAGCAAAGAAATGTCGCCTTAAAATCTCTCTAGCATCCAAATAGCAACCAGGTGTATTGACTTCGCCCTTCATCATTTCTAAAGGGTCTTCAAAATAGAATAAATCGTGCGCCTGATTCTTAGCAAAATTGATAATCAAAGCTGACCCAGATTTACGACCTGCTCGACCAATTCGCTGTAAAAAATTAGAAGG
>JAFMDF010000380.1 GCA_017857395.1 Bacteroidota bacterium
GTCAAATTTTATTTTTTTATATTCTTATCCCGTAAAATATGTAGTTGAACCTAAAACAATCCAACAATTATTCATCGAATAAATATGTCCGACCCCTTATTAAATGAAACTAAAGCATTCTATATGAAGAAATGGATACTCCCTCTATCTATACTAATTTTTCCTATTGGTTTAATAGCTCAACACCAATTATCAGGAAAGGTAATCAATACAGAAGGTCATCCTCTATCTAATGTGCTTGTAAAAGTAAAAAATTTAAAACTGCAAACAAGTACAAATAAAAATGGCAACTTTGAAATTTTTGTTCCTCCAAACCAGAAAATTCTTTTAACAAAAGAAGGCTATAAAAAGGCTACCTTTTTACCTAAAAAAACGACTAACCAGTTAGTGGAAATTGTGTTAAATCAAAAAGCCTCCTCCCAATCAACTGTTACTCTTAAAGGAAAGGTATTAGATGCGGCATCTAGAGAACCACTTATTGGTGCTTCCGTTTTGGTTAGCAATACCAAGTTAGGGACAATAACTGATTTAGCTGGTTACTTTGAGTTGGAAGTGCCAAAAAATGCGGAAATTGAAATTCCGATTAATTGTTTTGGGCCAATTCCACGCTATAAAGTCACGCAATCTATCTATAAAGAATTTCTGGTTAATCAAACATCTATTTCTGATAATCAATTTATTACGAAATTAACCGTTGCTGCTTCCAATTTTAATCAAGGGAATATCCATCATCCGCTACAATTAATTCAAGGTAAAGTTCCTGGTTTGATGAATAGTAGTAGTGGAGGGAATAATCCATTTGGTCGATACCATAATCGGTTGCGAGGATTATCCACTTTTAGTGGCGAAAATCGGCATAATCAATTTATTAATACTGCTGAACCATTACTAGTGGTCGACGGTCTACCTTTTGCCAATATTGATTTATTAGACCCATTGAGCATTACTTCCATGAAAATTATTAAGGATGGTACGGCGGCACAGTATGGAATGCGAGGGGCAAGCGGGGTTATAGAAATTAGTACGAATCAGTTCCAAGAAAATGGCATTCAATATCATACTTATTTGGGCATTGATAAACCTTGGGAAACCATGACTTTTTTAAATGCTAAAGCTTATCGAAATACGCCTGGACACAACGATTTAGGCGATGCAACTGACTGGATGGACGAAGTTAGTCGAACAGCTATTAGCCAAGTACACCATTTGAGTTTAAGTAATCAATTCAATAATACTAAATATCAATTATCCAGCAATTACCGAATGGCCAATGGTGTTTTGAAAAATCAGGGTTTTGACCGCTTGCAATTTTCTGCAAACTTCCAACAAAAGGCATTTGATAATCGCTTACAACTAAATGCGACCATTCGCAGTAGTACACAGGACAATAATTTTAGTGAACCACTAGCCTTTCGTTATGCCCAAGTCTATAATCCAACCGCCCCCATATTAGCCGAAAACAATGAATTTGGTGGCTATTTTCAACAGATTCTATTTGATTATTATAATCCTGTAGCCATGTTGGAACAAACCAAACACAAGGGCAAACAAAGTAATTTATTTACTTTTTTATCTGCTGAATTAGATTTACTAAAAACAGTAAGTTTGGCTGCTAAATATGGGTATGAAAATCAACAAAATTTAACTAGCTATTATGTGGATAAAAATAGCTTTTGGGTGGGTCGAAATAGAAACGGGTGGGCTAGTCAAAACAAATCACAGCAAAACAATCAATTTGTGGATGCTTTTGTAAAATTTGAACCTCAATTTGGTGCTTTGCAAGGTCAAATTAAGGTAGGCTATCAAAAACAGACTATTAATCGCAGCGGCTTGAGTACGCAAGCAGGGGATTTTTTGACGGATGCTTTTTCTTTTAATAATTTGAGTGCCGCTTCGGATTATACAAATGGTAGAGGAATCGTTAACTCTTTCCAAAATAAACACCAGTTAGCGGCCTATTATCTCCAAGCTCAATTTAATTGGAATAATAGTATTTTAATAAATACAGGTTGGCGTATGGAAAATGCTTCTCGATTGGGTAGCAATATTGGTTTAGGTAACTTTCCTTATGTTGCCCTACAAGCTGATATGGGCAATTTATTATCGAAATTTTGGTCAAATAATTCCATTCTATTAAGAGGAAGTTTTGGCATTACGGGTCAACAGCCCTATAACGATTACTTAGCCTTAAGAAGATATAACCAAAGTTACCCTATGTTTTATAATAATGGCGAATACATCTACCCTTATGGCGTCCAATATGATGAAAATCCAGATTTAAAATGGGAAGAGAAAAAAGAATGGAATCTTGGATTCGATGTTCAACCCATGTTAATGGGTAAAAGAATAGCTATTTCTTTGGATTATTATCAAAATAAAACATCGGATATTATCCGTCCCAATTTAGTCAATGACTTAGGTAGAGACTATTTTGGAAATATCGCTGGGCTAAAAAATACGGGAATAGAAGCGACTATCCGTATGCCCCTTATTGAAAAAAATAACTTTAGTTGGCATACGGAGATGATTTGGTCTACCAACAAAACTATTTTAACCAAATATAATGATAACCCTAATTTTGTACAAACGGAAAGAGGTCCTGCTGGTGTCCAAGCTGGTGGATGTTGTAAAGTCAGCTCTGTATTATATAAAAAAGATGCCGAAATTGGTACGTTTTGGATGTTAGATGCTTTGGGTATTACGGCGGATGGAAGGTGGCAATTTGCCGATGCGGATGGGAACGGAATAGCAGATGATATTCGAGATAAAACAAACATTGGAAATGGTTTACCCAACTGGTTATTGGGTTGGAATAATGATTTTTCGCTAGGCAATCTTAGTCTAAATCTATTTTTTCGTGGCGCTTTTGGGCATGATAATTTTAATATCACCAGAAAACTTGCAGAAAACCCCGTCGTTATTTCTGCTTATAATGTCATGCCTTCCGCCTTTAAAGGGGATGCTGCGAGGTTAACCGATTCTCCCCAAGAATCCAGTTATTATTTAGAAAAAGCTTCCTTCCTTAGATTAGATAATGCTACTTTACGCTATACTTTTGATTTATCTAACCATCGGTATTTAACCAATCTACAAGTTTATTTTACAGGTCAAAATTTATTAACGATTACCCGTTATAGTGGTTGGGATACCGACTATATTCTCCAAACAAATGAAGATGTTTTTGCCATTGGTTACGAAAATCGAGCTATTTATTTACCAACTAAATCTTATACTTTTGGTATAAAGTTGGGCATAAAATAGGCTAATGGTCTGATTTATTAATGATTAATGATTGATAATTAATATTTAAGATTGCGATATTGCGTTGTTGCCATGTTTTATCGACAACATGGCAACAACGCAACATCGCAACAATAGAGGTTAAACTGTCAAATACTTAAATTGTACTACTAAACTAATGGAATATTAACTAACTGTAATACAAAGGACGATTTTATCTATGGGAAACGCCTATTTTTAAGCTAAAATCGAATCTTATTATGAGATATTTCCTATCCTTTTTTACCCTGCTATTTATTTTCACCAATTGTCAAAAAGATACTTCCCCAGTTACTGTATTTCCTGGATTCGGCCCCGCTGATTGGTTAGTTCCTAAAAATGAAGTCCTTGATGGAGGGGTTGGGTTGGACGGCATTCCATCCATAGATAATCCACAATTTAGCACCCCAACAGAAATTGGCCCTTATTATGATAATAATTTAGTTTTGGGCTTTGTAAATAAAGGTGTAATAAAATCCTACCCAATACCCATTCTTGACTGGCATGAAATCGTTAATGATGAAGTTGGCGGGCTTCCTATTTCTATTACTTACTGCCCTTTAACAGGTACAGGAATTGGTTGGAGTCGTTTAGTGAATGGCATTGAGACCTCTTTTGGGGTATCTGGACTATTATACAATTCTAATTTAATGCCCTATGACCGTCGAACGAACAGCACTTGGTCGCAGCTTGAAAATAAATGCGTCAATGGCAATTTTATAGGCAGAACCCCTCAAACTTATACTTTAGTGGAAACTAATTTTTCTACTTGGCAAAAAGCTTTTCCCGATACTAAAGTGATGAACGGAAATACAGGCTTCGACCGAGCTTATGCCTTTTATCCTTATGGTGATTATGTCACGAATAATGACCTCGTTTTTTATCCTCTAAACAATAAAGATAATCGTTTACCTGCCAAAGAAAGGCTACTAGGCGTATTAATAAATGATGCTAAAAAAACCTACCAATTCAATGATATAGCCGCAGGAACAGCAATAATTTATGATGAAATAGATAATCAGCAATTGATCATCATACGGTCAAAAAAGGAAAACTTTATTATTGCGTTTTTCAATGAAAAAAACTTGAAGTTTGAGGCTAAGCAAGATGGATGGCCAATATTAATGACGGATGACAAAGGAAATGCCTATAATTTGGTTGGACAGGTAATAGATGGCCCAGATGTAGGCACTAGATTAGCACAACCGCATGCTTATATGGGCTATTGGTTTGCTTGGGGAGCTTTCTTTCCTGATGTTGAAATTTATTAGGAGTAGCTTAAATTGATTGGATTTTTTACTAAAGTTGGAGTGCTTTGGATTGGGTTTAAAAATCTTAAATCACAGTTCATAAATCATACATCATAAATCCACTTAATTGATAATTGACAAAATTAGATGGATTTATGATGTAAGATGTATGATTTAAGATTTATGATTTTTTTCAAACCGTTTGAAGGTTTCTACCTACTCAACAGTCACCTCATACCCCAATTTAGTCGTAACAATTTCACCGTTAGCTCCTTGCCCAACTACGCTTATCCAATGAGTGCCTATTGAGTCAGAGGTTTTAAAACGAATCTTTGCAGTTCCATTAATAGTTGTTGCTATAGTCGGATTCCAATAAATCACAGGGCGTAAATCAGGTATCTGCTTATCTATTATTCCAACATCAGGGAATTGACGAGTTGGATAATAGCCCGATATGGTTAGATTATTGGGCTTTTTGATAAGCTCATTAGGGGTTTTTCCATCTTTGGTATTAATGGTCAACATCCCCCTACTCACCATCGAAGGATCTAATTGGCTAGCAATACTCTTTTTAGTATTAAACAACTCCACCTTTTCAATTTCTCTAAAAGGAATTTTTAAGGCCGTCACTTCATCTTCTGTCAACCAGCCATTCACTAAATACCATGGTGATAACTTATTATAAATGCTTTTCTCTCCATATTGCAAACGAATACTCCGGTCCTTTCCTTTACCAACTACCCTACCTGCGGCAATTATTTCCGCAGCAAACGAAGCTAAGTCAGATAAGCCCGTGTATTTTTCCATCGTCCAATCTTTATCTGGTTCCCAATTGTTTTTGAGGAAACTAAATTTTGGGCCATAATCTGCATTTTTCAGCTTAAACACCTCTCTATATTGGCGAAATTTACTTAATAAAAAAAGATAGTTCGCTACGGACTTAGAACGCCACAATGTTTGTCCTTTATAGCTCGGATTCCAAGCTATTTCAGTTAATTTTAATTGAGGAATTGGCTCATGGAAAGGATTCATATCAAAAAACTGAATGGGCTGTTCTCCCTCAAATTCAGGAATAGGTATCGTCAATTTTCCTTTGCTGATGCTGGTTCTTTCAAAAGATTTAGTGTTTGGAAAAAAGATGCTTAAAAAGCGAGTATCTAAAGGCTTTCCAGTTTTATCTACTAATTGCCCATTTAAAACCAACCCTTTTTCCGCTTCAAATTTTTGATTAAATGTTGAAGAAGTACTAGTTTCTTGTGATTTAATTTCAGTCCCTTCTATTTCGCCCATATAATTCCCATCCAATACAGCGATAGAAATATGTCCTGCAATAGGGTTGCCATTGGCATCTTTCAGTTCAATATTTAAGTCAACAAAATCTCTTTTTTTATAATTAGCAGTATTGGTCGTTATATCAATTTGTAAATTACCTTTTGAGGAATTGTCTGTCTGCTTAATAGGTTGTTTTTCAATTGATTGTTCTGCTGCTTTAGGTGTTTCTAATAGGTTATAAACAGGAATAATTTGTTGAAAATATTGCTGGTCTCCAAAATTCAATCCCCATAAAGTATAGGCTCGAAATAAATAATTCCCTTCTGACCAATCGTAGGGAATGGCTAAATCTCCAACTGCAAAATTATTTTCAACTTTCAATTTCTGTTGTAGGATTACCGCTCCATCAGGACTTAACCATTCTACCCGCACTACTTTACTTTGAATAGTTGCTGGCTCATTTTCAAAATAAATTTTATACCAAGCATCCTCTCCAGAAACATAAAATGGTTTATCAAAATGAACTTGTAACTTCTCCTCAGTTTGTGTAAAAACAGGGAAATACAAGAACAAACAAATATTTAACAGAAGTACTCTCAAAATAATCTAGTTTTTAGAATAATTAAAACTTTAAAGCCGTTTTACCACCATTCAGGTCGATTTAAATTTGCATTTTCAATGAGTTGACAAGCACAACAAAACCTAACATTTCTAGCAAAAGGATTCGCCAAATCGGCACAAACATTATTAGGAATTTTATAAAAATTGGTAAAATCACTTTCGGTAAAAAAACCTCTTAAACTATCAGTATTAGCTAATTCAAAATAACCTAAAACTACTTCTTCAGGGTCATTCAAATTATAAATGTTTCCAGGGATAGCAGCAGGTGGCGCATCGAAAATACTACCTGTCTGATTGGCTACTAAATTCACTTTATCCCAATAATTATAAGCACCTTCAGTAATAGATTGTTGATTGACTAAATAATAATGTCGCCCTCTGAATTCCATATCTGAAAGTGGTAATAAACGCTGGGCAACTTCCCATTTTGGTAAATAGGTAGCAGCTACCTCTCCCCCATCGAATAGATTCAATTCTTGCTGATTGGTCTCCAATGGTATGTAACATATTTTGGGTGGTGGCGGAAAAGTTGACCAAATATTTTCGGGAAAAGAATACATCCTATTCACTTCCCATTTCAACCAATAAGGAGTTGTATTATCAGGTAATGGTGTAGCTATAAATACTTGGACAAACGGTTTTCTAATAATAGATTCATTTATGGTTTCTTCCTGATACTGAAAATCAAAAAAGACACTATCCCCTTTCACTTTTTCGGGTATATTATCCGCTATAGAATAATAAGTAGCTCCATTAGCTAACTTGATTTCTATATGGTAGGATTGCCCTACTATCCCTATGAGTTCACCTGTTACTAACTGATAATTTCCTGGTGTAATTTGGGTATAAGTTCCTACTTGTGTTCCTCCTTCAAAGATGTTTATCTCTGCATCTGAAACAGGTCTTTGAGCATTTACTCTTAGGCCAGTTGCGTAATATAATTTCAATAAATGAGGGCCTCCATTCGCATTAAAATTACCATCCACTACTAAGAACTCCTCTTTGTCTTCTATAGTTAAGTCGATAATATCAATACAACTATTCCCTACTAAGGCAATTAAAAATAAGCCCAAAACATTTTTCAATACACTTTTACAATTTATCATAAAAAATAGACTACAAACGCCAGTTATTGCCACCAAGAAGGTCTTTCAAGAGATGAATTTTCAAGACGGGTACAATTACAACAAAATCGACCATTATTAGAAAACGGATTGCTGGAATTTGTACAAACATTTTCTGTAAATAAGAAGAAATCGCTTAAGCTGCTTTTGGTTACGAAATTTCTTAAACTATCTACATTTGATACTTCAAAATAGCCCAAAACGACTTCTTCTGGATTGGTAACATTCTTAATATTACCCAGTACAGGCGCAGGTGGTGCATCAAATATACTTCCGCTTTGGTTAGCTATTCGGTCAATTTTTCGCCAATATGTATGTGCTTCTTCAGTAATTGATTGTTGATTGACCAAAAAATAATGCCTTCCTCGAAACTCTAAATCATCAGCAGGTATCATATGCTGGCCTATTTTCCATTTTGGTAAATAATCAGCCGCTAAGTTAGCGCCATCTAATATATAAATTTCTTGTCCAGTTGGTTCGGCAGTTACAAAACAAGTATTGGGAGGTGGGCCAAGTGGACCACATATCACCTCTGGAAAAGAAAAAAATCTAACGGTATTCCATCTTATCCAGTAGGGTTTTTCCCTACTAGCAGGTAAAGGTGTCGCCACAAATGCCTCTATAAAGTTTCGCTTAATAAAACCCTCCCCAGTCGGTACTTCTATTA
>JAFMDF010000381.1 GCA_017857395.1 Bacteroidota bacterium
GGGTAAATTTTCAGATGCTCTCAGAGCTTAATCAACCGAATTAATACACGATCGATTAGGTTTGCCTTCGGGAGAAGTAGCTTATCTAGATAAAAGAGAAGCTTTTGAGGTGCGAGGCGATACGCCACACATGTTAAAAATTGATGCTTTTGACTTGACAGAAGGTCGGTTTATCAATGAAAAAGACATGAAAAATCGTCGAAAGATTGTCGTGATAGGTAAATCTGTAAGTGAACAGTTTTTTGGTAAAGGAAAAGAAGCCATTCCAGCTATTGGGAAGTTTATTAAAATACAAGGCGTCGATTATTTAGTGGTTGGTGTAGTCGCTTCTGACCGTAAAGGAGAGAATGCTACCGAAGACAATAAGTCTATTTTTATGCCTTTAACAACTGCACAACAAGTAACTAATCGGCATGGGAAAATAGGTTGGTTTGTCTGTACGATTAATACAAATTATCCAGTATCCCAAGCGGAAGAACAGATTAAAGCGTTATTGAAAAAACGACATAGGATTCATCCCGATGATCCAAGAGGCGTTGGAACAGATAATATTGAAGAGGAGATGAAAGAGATTATGGGCTTATTCAATGGGATTAGTTTTCTAATCTGGTTTGTCGGAATTGGTAGTTTATTATTTGGGATTATTGGTGTCGGAAATATTATGTTAATTGTCGTAAAAGATAGAACTAAAGAAATAGGAATTCGAAAAGCCTTAGGCGCGACACCTAGGTCAATTGTCAGTATGATTTTATTAGAATCGGTATTTATTACCACTTTAGCTGGATATATCGGTTTGGTGGTGAGTATTGGCGTTGTCTATTTAATGAAACTAGCGGCAGGTACAGAAGTCCAATTTTTTACCAATCCGCAAATTGATATGCAATTGAGTATTGGTGCTTTAGTGATGCTAATAATTGCAGGCGCTTTGACGGGTTTAGTACCTGCATTACAGGCGGCGAATGTGAATCCTGTAATTGCTTTGAGAGATGAATAATTAATTAAAAATCTAAAATTGAAAAGTAAATTACCCGTTAAAAAATAAAAACTTTAGACAATGAATAAAGGTTGTGTTATCTCGTTAGCTGCCGTATTGGTGCTATTCTCTATTTTTTTAGGCGTTTATTTTTACCAACAAAATGCCAAAGACCCTGTAGTTTATGATACGAATAAACCAGAAATTACGGACATTATTAAGAAGACCGTTGCAACGGGTTCGATTAAGCCTCGAAGAGAGGTTTTGATTAAGCCACAAGTTTCTGGAGTCGTTGATGAATTATATGTAGAAGCAGGCGAAATTGCGCAAAAAGGACAAAAGATTGCTAAAATTAAGTTGATTCCTAGCCAAATCAGTATTAATAATGCACAGAGCCAAGTAGAATTATCTCGCATTCGTTATGATGAAGCGCAACGAGAATTGAAGCGACAAAAAGAAGTCTTTGGTAAAAAATTAGATGTAGAAAGTGCTCGCTCTAATTATGAAAATGCGGAAAAAGAAGAAGTTCGGAATCGACAATTATTCGAAGAAGGGGTCGTGAGTGAATTGGATTATAACCGGTTTAAAAGAGATATGGAAGTGTCGAAAGCTGCGTATGAAAATGCGCAATTACTAGCAGGAAATACCTTACAACAATTTGAAGCGAATGTAGATATTGCCAAGCAAGAAATGAATGCGGCGATTAATAATTTGCAACTGCTAAAAGAAGGCGCTTCTAAAAATTCTCGACAAGTTAATAATATTGTGGTGTCAACGGTGGCGGGAATGGTGCTGGATGTACCTGTAGAAGAAGGTTCTTCTGTTATCGAAAGAAATAATTTTAATGAAGGTACAAGTATAGCCATTGTAGCGGATATGACCTCCTTGATTTTTGAAGGAAAAGTGGATGAATCAGATGTAGGTAAATTAAAGGAAGGCATGCCTTTAGAATTGACGATTGGTGCGATTGAAAATGAGAAATTTGATGCGACTTTAGAGTTTATTTCGCCCAAAGGCATTGAAGAAGAAGGAACGGTGAAATTTGAAGTACGAGCAGCAATCAAGCCTACTGAAGGCATCTTTTTAAGAGCAGGGTATTCTGCTAATGGAGATATTATTTTGGATAAGCGAGAACAAGTGATTGCCCTACAAGAGCGAGATGTCATTTTTAGCAATGATTCTACTTTTATAGAAGTGGCTGTCGGTGACCAAGAATTTGAAAAGCGAGAAATTAAAACTGGTTTATCAGATGGATTGAAAATTGAAGTATTGAGTACAGATATTGATACGACTACGCAAATAAAAGTACAAAAACAGATATAATGGAAAGGAGGAAAGGTCAACTTGTAGCATAGCCTTTATATTTCGAAGCTACTATAGCCGGGCGCATCTCAAATTGTCGTTCGTAGCTCAGATCTCTGGTCTGAACAGATTAGATTGCTACTCAGACCAGAGGTCTAAACTACTTTTATTTAATGCGACATTTTGAGATGCAGCCCTACAGCCTGTTGAGCTATGTCTTCTTCATTTTCTATAAACAACTTATGCTTTAGCAATAACCCTCTTCAGGCGTCATTTTTAGGAATTGGTCAAATTAGATGCCACCTTAATTGTAGCGCCGACTATCCGATATCCGATTATTACTATCCTACCCGAAATTGATTCAGCAGCTGGATTTAAACTTTTAATATCGCTTTTAAAAAAGAAGCCTGTGCTACCTTTTTTAAAAATCAATGAATTTATAATATTAGACATTATGTACAGCGATTATTTTGGACTAAAATAGCACGTAAATATATTGTCTTACGCGCATGCGTTCAAAATATAACGTTTTTCTAGACATAAGGTCTATTAGAATGTCAAAAAAATGCTAGCTTTTGAAAGAAAAGTGCTAATGATTCTATGAGCTTTTCCGTAATTTTAGAGAATTGAATCATTTTTTTATTTTTTGTCAAAATTTGTATTAGCTTTGGCTAATCATTAAAAGCTATTCTAACCAACTTTTTAACATGAGTAACCCCAAAAAAAATACTGTCCTACCAGGATTACCTTTTCTTTATAGTGGTAATAGAAAAGAAGTTACCGCTGTTTCCTTGCAAGCTATCGAAGGCACAATTCCAGATGATTTTTATGGTTTTGTTTATCTAATGACCCAATGTGGTACCGTCAATTCGCATGGATATCCCTATAGAAAGAAAAATCCAGATGGTACTTATAATACAGAATATGGCTCGCCATTACTGAACGGAAATGGCATGGTCTTTCTATTTGATTTATCCACTCCAGAAGAGGTAAGCGTTTCCAGTAAATTAATGAAAACGCCTTCTTATTATGCTGATGAAGCAAGTCGCAGAAATGGGCCGTCTCGCAAACAGCCAGAGTTTAAAAATTTTCATTTCGAAAACACAGGCATTTCCCGAATGTCGGCGATTTTAGGCTTTGTTAATTATGCCAATACCGCTCTGATACCAGTCAATTTCGAGAATGATTCAGGCTTAGGGATGTTGGCGACCTATGATACAGGGCGTCCAACTAAAATTGATCCGCAGAGTCTGGACTTTGTCACACCCATTGGTTGGAATAGGGAATGGATTTCTAGTTTTCCTGAGTTTTTGCAGGCTCCCTTTCCCATGTTTGAAACGACCGCACACCCAACTTGGGACCCTGTGGATAAAGTTTTGTATGGTGTCAATTTTTCTAAGTCTGCTAATACGGAATTGATGGGCAGTATTTTAGGGAAATTATTACAGAAAGATAAACCTGCTTTAATGGGAGGGTTATTAAAAATTGCTCGGGACTTAAAAAAACACGGTTCAGCGGATAAAGCTCGAAAAGAAATAGAGGACTTAATCGAAGAACGTAAAAAAGTACATGCAAAAAAACAGGCTAAATCTGAAGGTTGGGGTTGGAAGTGTCTGAAAAGACTCTTGAAAAAACTCTTTTTGGGCTGGATTAATAAAGTCACAACAACTATTGATGAAGTATTATTGATAAAATTCGATGGAACGGGAGATTTGCAAAAATGGAAAGTGCTCGATGAACAGGGCGATACCTTAGTAGTTTATCAATTTCTTCACCAAACTGGAACAACCCAAGATTATATTATCCTAATGGATTGTTCTTTCAAATTTGCCTTTGATTTATTGGTTAGTAATCCTTTTCCAGAAGAACCAGAAATTGATGAATTGATTCGGTTTGTAGCGACCAAACAGATATTGCCTAGTACCCGTCTTTGGATTGTGAAAAAAAGTGATTTGATAGCAGGTAATGATTGCGTCACAGCTTATGCGGTCAAAGGTAATCCGATTGAAGGTTTAAGTAACGCTCCTTATGGGGGGATTCCTTTAGAATGTGTCCATTTTTCTGCCAATTACGAAAATCCAAATGGTCAAATAACCATTTATACAGCTCAAAATAATGCCGCCTGTTTTGCAGAATGGATTCGACCTTATGATACCAATTATTTTTCTGGTGAAGCTTATGGTGTCTCTGAAATTAGTAATTATGCGGTGGGACAAACTGCAATAAGCGGTGTTGGTAAATATATCATTGATGCCAATACGGCTACTTTCCTCCCTCAGGGTAATCAGTTATTGCGGGAAGCGGGCAATCTGCCACCTGTTGACCAATTGCCTGACGGACCTTTGCAAAATGTAGGCGGCAATACTTGGAATATTGGTCTTTATTCTTATCGGGATATGATTTCGCCAACAGTGCCTGTTAATCAAATTAAACAATTATTTTTCTTGAGTATTGGTGCAAGGCCAGAATTATTAACTACTTTTATCCAGAGATTATACGGTAGCACAGAACCGCCTTACGAGGTGCCAAATCGTATCATGTCACTTGAGGACGTATTGAAATATTCCGAAAAGGGGATTCCTAGTTGTCTAATTAGTATTGATGCGGACACGATGCAAATCGCCGAAAGTTTTGAGTTTGAATGGATGGAATTTCCATTGTCTGTCCAATTTATACCCAAGCAACCTGCTAGTGCAACTGTTGCACCGGAAAAAGACGGCTATATTTTTGTTAGTGTCAAAAAATTGATAGGAAGTGGGCTAAAACAAGAATTCCAAAGCCAAATTTGGTTGTTTGATGCAGCAAATATTGCGCAAGGACCTGTTTGTAAATTAGCTGCACCCGATTTTGGTTTCTGTACTTCTCTACATATTACTTGGATGGAAACTGCAGAGTCGACAACTAGTGGATATATGATTAATATTGAAGAAGATTTTAACTATATGATTGATAACTCCTTTTTGGAAAGAATTGAGAAACAAAAATATCAAGACTTTTTTGATACTTATGTTTATCCAAATTTTGATAATAATGGGGCGAATACTTAAACATATCAGCAGTCAGATTATTAAGATGTAAATAGTAGCTAATCAATTTTTTATAGAAAAATTACCTGACTGCAGACCTCTTATTTTCAATTATTTTCTTAACGAATTCTTACATAAGCCTTACGTAAGAAATAAATAAATAGGAAGGAAGAAACGGATATAGCCTAAAACAAATAAGAGGAAACTCAATATAAATAGCCTACAATGAACTTAAAAGAATTTTCTGGATTGGAAACAATTTTTGAAAATAACCAAACTTTGATTCGCAAAGGTAAATTGGAAGGGAATTACTATGTACTTAAGAATTACAAATATACAACAGTAAGAGCACGAGAGGGCAAAATTTTAAAAGAAAAAGAGATAACTGCCAGAATACATCCAAACAAAATTGAGACGATTCACCATCAGGGTATCCCTATTTTGATAAAACCTTTTGTAGAAGGAGTTAGCTTAGCTAAATTTATCGAAAACTGGAAATTTGATACGACTACTTTTCTGAAAATTGCATTGGGGCTAGCTAGACAGGTGGCTTTTATTCATCTGGAAAATGTCTTGCATTTAGACATTAATCCTACCAATATTATATATAATCCTACCAATCAAGAAATCGAGGTGATTGATTTCGGTTCAGCTAATTTATTTCAACACAAAAGCACCTATCTCGGCAATCCAGAACGTGTAGAATGTGATTTGCATTACATCTCTCCTGAACAGACAGGGCGGATCAATCGTATTGTGGATTTTTCGACTGATTTATATGCTTGCGGCGCTGTTTTATATGAATTGGCAACGGGCAGAAAAGTTTTTCCAACAGATAATTCTTTGGAATTAGTGCATAATCACATTGCCAAAGTACCAGATAATCCTTATGAGCTTAACGATCGTTTATTACCTCAATTAGGCAACATTATTTTAAAATTATTAGCTAAAAATTCAGAGGAACGTTATCAGTCTAATTTGGGCTTGATATATGATTTAGAGTTTTGCCAAAAACAGTTTTCAACTAAAAATACGATTGATAATTTTCTGCTTGGCAGAAATGATGTTAGTGATAAATTCCGACTTTCTCAGAAAACTTATGGACGGATTACAGAAATAATAAAGGTAGAAAATGCCTTCAATAGAATTTGTCAGGGTAAAAAAGAATATGTACTGATAAGCGGCAAGAGTGGTGTAGGTAAATCCAATTTGGTAGCGGTCACACATAAACAATTGGCTAAATATAGTGCTATTTTTATTCAAGGAAAATTTGACCAAGTTAATCGACATATTCCCTATTTTGCTTGGGGACAGGCCTTCAACAATTTTATCGAATTGTTGATTACCGAAAATGAAGACCGAATTGCCTATTGGAAACATCGGTTGGAAAAAAACTTAGGAGAAAACTTGGGCTATTTAAGTCAAATTATTCCTAATTTAAAATGGCTTTTTACAAATGTAGATAAGGAGAAAGTCATTTTTACACCTGAAATTCAAACTCGTTTTAAGTTTGCTATTCGGAATTTTATCCAATGTCTGGCTACTCCTGAACATCCTTTGGTTATTTTTATTGATGATTGGCAATGGGCAGATAATGCCTCTCTTGAATTATTAAATAATTTGGTGCTTGATGAAAGAATGAACTGCCTATTGCTTATTAATGCTTTTCGAGGTGATGAAATTACCGACAATCATCCTTTTAATGCTTCCCTTGAACTCTTACATGCCAATGATGATACGGAAAAGATACATTTGAATAATTTGACGAAGAAAAATACTTTAGCCTTATTGGAAGATACCCTTAAAGCTAAAGGAAAAGAAGTCAACTTATTAAATGATTTAATCTATGACCGAACGGAAGGCAATGCGCTCTATTACGTGCAATTTTTAACCGCATTAAGAGATGAAAACCTAATTCAGTTTGATGTTATTCAGCGAAAATGGACTTGGGGAATAGATGCGATTAGTCGGACAATTATTTCTGATAATATTGTAGAATTATTAATTAGAAAAATTAAAAAATATGATAAAACAGCACAAAAAATATTGCAGACTGCTGCAGTAATCGGTAGTAGTTTTAGTTTGGAAGTTTTAGCGTTAGCAAGTGACCTAAAAGAAAATGAAGTAGTTCAAAAACTCAATCAAGCTTTAGTAGAAGGTTTGATTTTTGCCGATAGTAATCCGAATATTAACCAAGGTCGGACAGCGTTTTTGAAACAGACCTATAAATTTGCGCACGATAGAATTCAACAAGGTGTGTACGACATGTTGAGTGAAGCCGATAAAATTAGAAACCACCTTCAAATAGGAAAGGTCATTATAGAAAAATGGTCAGACGAACATATCGAGCAGCATATTTTTTCTGTAATTGGCCATCTAAATAAAAGTATAAGCATTAACGAAGACGACCAGCTAAGAAATAAAACTGCTGCTTTGAATTTGGTTGCCAGTCAAAAAGCAAAGATTTTAGTGGATTATGAAAATGCGCTGAATTATGCCAATCAAGGTATTGCCATTGTTGAAAATAGGCGGAAAGGGGCTGCCAAAAGAATAAGTTTAAATTTACATTTACAACGCTATGAACTGGGGCATTATCTCAATCAAGCCGCTTTTTTAGATGAATGGGAACATGCTATTCTAGACCAAAAACCAGATGCGCTGAGCATTGCCACCTTAATGAAAATTAAAATAAATGGCTTGGTGGCTGCGGGGTACTTAGAAAAAGCGATAGAAACGGGCTTGCCTGTATTAGCAGAACATGGCTATTCTATTCCTAAAAAACCAGTAACACAGGATATAATTGATGCCTCTATCCGAACAGCAACTTCTTTTAATAAAAATAAGGCTACCCTTCTAACGTTGTAAATAAGTTGAAGGCTAAAGAAAGCAAAAATC
>JAFMDF010000382.1 GCA_017857395.1 Bacteroidota bacterium
ATTTCGTGTAATTTATGTATTAATCAAAAATTTGAGCGAACCTAGCGTTATAAAATGAACGGTCTGACTTCTGGCTTCTTTTCTGATACGGCTGTCCGTTTATGACAAATGGTATTCGAATTGAATCGAATACCATTTGTTTTCTTCATTTTATTATATTTGAGGATATTTTATGCTTCTGTAGCTACCACTCTAGGTATATTCAATATTTTACCCACTTCATCTAATTTTTCTACCGCATAATCAATTTGTTCCTTAGTATGCGTTGCCATTAAAGAGAAACGGATTAAGGAATCGTCACTTGCTACAGCAGGAGAAATAACAGGATTGACAAAAATACCTGCATCTTGCAACATCTTCGTTAGGGCAAAAGTCTTTTGGTCATCTCTAACGTAGATAGGAATAATAGGGGTTTCTGTAGGGCCAGTTTCTAGACCAACATTTCCTAGTGCTTCCATTGCATAACGGGTATTATCCCAAAGCATATCAATTCTTTCTGGTTCTTCTTCCATGACATCTAATGCCGCAATAACACTCGCTGCATTGGCAGGGGCAATACTTGCACTAAAGATGAAAGAACGAGCCGTATGTTTCATGAAATTGATGGTATCATGGTCGGCAGCAATAAAGCCACCAATAGATGCCAACGATTTACTGAAAGTACCCATGATAATATCTACATTATCTGTTACCCCAAAATGACTAGCCGTACCTCTGCCACCTTTCCCTAGCACACCCAAAGCGTGCGCATCGTCTACCATAATGTTGGCATTATATTTTTTAGCTAAAGCAACCATTTCAGGTAATTTAGCGATATCTCCTTCCATACTAAAAACACCGTCAGTTACAATTAACTTAACTCTGTCTTCATTACATCTTTGCAAGACTTTTTCCAGAGATGCCATATCTTTATGTCGATATTTCATCGTTCGACCAAAAGACAATCTAGCACCATCTATAATACAAGCGTGATTTAAATCATCTAAAATGACATAATCATGCCTTGTTAATACAGAAGAAATGGCGCCCAGATTAGCTTTATATCCGCTACTGAAAACAATTGCTTCATCCTTACCCACAAAATTGGCTAATTTTTCTTCTAATTCGGTATGAATGTCTAGTGAACCGTTTAGGAAACGAGAGCCTGCACAGCCCAAACCATATTTATCAATGGCAGCTTTGGAAGCTTCTTTTAATTTAGGGTGATTGGTCAGTCCCAAATAGGAATTGGAACCGAACATAAGTACATCTTTCCCGTTCATTTTAACGACCGTATCTTGGTCAGAACTGATTTCTCGGAAGTAAGGGTAAACCCCCGCTGCCTTGACCTCATCAGGGCGAGTGAACTTCGCTAGTTGGTTTCGAAGTAAATTCATTTTCTATGTATTAAAGTTCTCCAAAAACAAGCCGATAAAAGCCTACGGTAGTGACTAGTGATTAGTGATTAGTGATTGGTTTCGTCACTTCTATCACTTTTGGGTACTAAACACCTGTGGTAAATTTGACTTTTCTAGCTTGGTCTGTTTGCAGGAATCATTTTAAGCAGCATATCCATTAAAGAATATTGGCTGAATAATTTTAGGAAGAAAGATAAAATTGTACTTTAAAAATTGGAGTTTACTATTTTAAGTAATTTTCAATTTTCAATTTATAATTTTCAATTTCCCCAGGATTCCAACAGGGTGACTAAATGTGTTTATAAAAATTCTGTATAGTTCTATATAAACCACTTCAATTTGTGGTTAGTTCTTGCTTATTATTAAAACAAGACAATTTAGATTTTTCAATCCCCTATGTCTTTTAAAAATAATTGTAAAATTAAGATTTATTCGTCGTTATATTATATTATTCGGCTAATACTTAGTGGTTTTAAGCCAATAAATAATAGATAACTTATAATAGTTTAATGTATTCAGTTAACCAATTTTTTACTTTCGTTTTCAATAAAACCTTTTCTAAGAGAAAAATGGCAAAAATAGCAGTTAGTCCACCTAAAAAGACATCAATAATATAGTGATGGTTGGTATAAATTGCTGCAAACCAAATGCCTGCCAATATTATCGAAAATAAAATAGAGGCTATCAGTAACCGCTTTTTTATGCCATAATACACCAATAACACAGGAAACGCAGAATGTAGAGAAGGAATAGCTGCAAAAACATTCCCATTTTTCTCATACATATTTTTAAAAATATTGACACCCCAGAAATCATCAAAGCGCAATAACCGAGCGGCACTTCCTCGTGTTCCTTCAATAAATTTAAACCCATGTTCTTCCACATACCAAGGTGGAGCAGCAGGGTAAATGTAATAGATGGTTAAGCCAACTAAATTAGTTAATAAAAAGGCGGCTGTAAACCTTGCCATTGTATTTTTGTCTGTAAAAAATAGATAAATCACAAACAACATAGGAATAGGCACCCAACAAAGGTAAAAAGAGGGGGCTAACACATCCAAAAAAGTAGTTGAATTAGCCTTCGCATATTCGTTGGGTGTTAAGATACCTTGTGCCGTTTCTATACCAAAAATAGACTTTTCTAAATTGTATAGACTTTCAATATTGACAGGATTGACCATATAATTAGGGTAAATCCGTAGGGAATCATAGAGTAACCAATACGCAATAAAAAACAAAAATGCCCAAAATATTTTCCTGGAGATAGGAAAGGCAAAATAAGCGCCTAAGGAGGCTAACCATAAGTGTAAATGGTCTGGTCGCCAGCCAATCAAAAAATAAGCTAAACCTAAATAAGCGAAACTTGCAATGGTGGCGACTATAATGTTTTTTGAGGTAAACCTCTGGAAATCAGTACTCAATTGTTTGGTTTTCTTTTAAAGCGTATCGGCGAATTCATTCGTCGCGGTAGTATGGTTAACTATTTTACCATTTACTACCATTTAATAAAGGCGAATGAATTCGCCGATACAAATTGCTGTTCTGTATGTAGATAGAGATATAGTATTAGGTGTACATCTAAAAGATGCACAATTTTATAAGATACCCTAATGTTCTGTGGGAAATAATTTGGTTGGGTTATAATTAATAGCTAAGTCATACTGTTTTATACAGTTTGCCTTTCTCCAGTCGCCTTTTGTTCTTTATTATTCTTAAATTGAGAACCAACAATAACATCCCAAAGTGGAGAACTTACCCCATACCCTGCATCAGGGTCTTTGAAGTGATGCTTTAGATGGTGGGTTTTCAATGCCATCCAAATTTTTCCTTTCATCGGCGCATGATGAATCGCATAATGTAGCATATCATAAAATAGATAACCTGCCAAAAATCCTGCAAAAAAGGAAAAGAAACCATCATGTACGACCACATTTCTAAACAAGAAGTAGAATAAAGAAGCGAGCGGTAAACTAATAGCAGGAGGCATCACCAATCGCCAAGAATCATTTGGGTAATCGTGATGAACGCCGTGAAAAATAAAGTGCATGCGCTTTCCTAATTTCCCTGGTGGTTCATAATGGAATAACCAACGGTGTAAAACATATTCGGTAGCGGTCCAAACACCAATACCTGCGATAAACCAGCCAGCCACTTGTAGTAAACCAATACTTTGACTAGTAAGGGCTAGATACATTAAGTAACTGATGGCGGGGATAAAGATAAAAAGAGGAACAGACCAATGTACTTTTGAGAACAACTCTAAAAAACTACTTTTGAACATCCGTACACTTTCGTCCTTATTGGAAACGTATAATTTTTTCATTAACCTTTGTATATCTCAATGAATTAATCGAATTTTAAAATCTTACTGACCACTTTGCTCCATCAATACTTTCCTACTAAAATTTAACCGTTGAATAGCAGTAACATTTGCCATTATCGCTAAAATAGCTAAAGGAAAGGTAAAGAAAGTAATGGTTTCAAAAACAGGAAATGGTGCCCAACTAGGGTTAAATTGAAAATCACCGCCATAAGTCGCAGAGAAAAAGCCACAAATCATAGCCGAAATTCCTATAATCAAAATTCTTTCTGGTCGTTGCATTAAGCCCACACTACATTCTACGCCTAATCCTTCTGCTCTCGCCCTAGTGTAACTCACCATCACAGAACCAATCATCGCCACAAAAGCAAAAATGGAACTCAAAAAATAATCATGCGAAACAAGGTACCAAATAATACCTAGAAACATAATCATTTCACTATAACGGTCAATCACAGAATCAAATAAAGCCCCAAATGGATTTGCCATATTTCCTACTCTTGCTAGTCGACCATCTATCATATCGAACAAACCAGCGATTAAAATCACTAGCCCAGCCCAACCTACATAAGAATGGTCTGCTCGGTCGCCTTCTTCTGCACCGATAATTAAAATAATGGTGGCTACAAAATTTAGTAGTAGCCCAAACATCGTAATCATATTGGGCGTAATACCCAATTTGAGTAAGAGTGAAATAAGTGGATTGATACTTTTATAGACCAATTGTTGGCCTTGATCTTTTAAGGTCATAGCAGATTCTTGTGAACGCAAAATTAATCTTTTGTGATGAATTCTTTTTGTAATGTAGGGATAATTTATTTTAAGTCAACATTATAGGAGGATGATTTTTGTCAATTATTGGTTGACATTTGTCAGTTCAGTTTGACTATAAATGTTTGATGCTAAAGAAAATCCATATTTTAATGAAGTAATAAAATTTTAAAAAGGTGCTGTTTTCTGTTAGGTTTAGTTATCAGTTATCGGGTTTGATTAAGACAATAACCGACAACTGATAACCGATTAGAATTCTACATAAATTCTAGCTCGAATCCCAAAACCTTTGATACCAAACATATTTGGCACATTTGGTTTGTCTAAGTAAGTAAATCGTTTGACTGCATCCACCCTTAATACCTTGAAAATATTTAGAATTCCAACACTTCCTTCAATATAAGGTTTATCATCTAAAGTAAATGTTTCTTTTAGTAGTTCACCGTTTTCATCTAAAATTGGTTCTCCATTATCGTCGATTTGATTGGTAAATTGAATTAAGTTTGGATTTTTATTAGGGTCATTAGAATCAGATAATCCACCATAAATCATTTTTAGCGTCACAACTTCTCTTAGTTTCAATTTTTTGAATAATGGAATTCTATTAAAAATGAAACCATTGAAATAATGCCTAAAATTAATTTTCACATATTCATCACTTGCAAATTCTAAGAAATTCATCATATTGAAAGCTCGAATCTGGTATAAATAACTTTGATTGGCTCGAGGTATATGTAAGATGGTATAAGGTAGGTTTTTACCAAAAAATTTACCAATTTCAAAATCTACATTGGTGAATCCTAAGAAAGAAAGGTAAAACTTCTTGAATGCGCCAAATCGCAATTGGTGATACGAATACTCGCTACCAAAAACGCCTTTAGGCGCACCATAATAAGAGAATTGGAAAATTGGGTGCTTATTAAAGATAGGGTAACGGTTGATTTTTCCTTGGAAATAATCCGCATTAGGCGCCCATCTAAAGTTAAAGCCAAACTCTGTCGTCCGAATGGCCTCCAAACTTGCAGGTTCACCGTTCGTACCTGTATAATCGAAGGTCAAGCGACCAATTGGTAATTGTTTGAGTCGTTCTACCGTTGCATGAAAGGTTAAATTGCTACGAGTTTCTTTATAGTAATCCAATCTAGCAGCGGTATATAGTAACATTCTATCTGCAACTCCTCGACGACCAATCGCTAAAAAGACATTGTCTTCACTAATAAAATCTACTTTTAGACCTGGGAACTTTGTCTCTCTTGTGAATCCCCCTTGTATATAATGTTTAGGATTTTCTTCCGAATTATCATTAAAGGACCAAAGTGCTTTTAATGCCCCTTTAAATTCTTTGTCTTTAAATCCATAAGCTACATAGGCATCTAAAGCCAATTTTGGATGAAAATTGATATTTGTTCGACCACCAAAACGAGTCCGAAATCCTTCTACCACATTACCGCCATAAAAAGAATTGATAGGACCAATATCAAACTTTCCAACGGGCGTATAACCTGTAGCTAAGAAAGAGACAATATTCAAGGCTCGCTTAAAAGCAGGCACTTGCTGTAAGGTATCAATCATGTGATAAACGCCTAGTTCTTTTTCTGATAAAGCCACAGGCCTATTAGTTTGCCAATAATCCTCGTCTTGTTTTCTTGCTCCTTTTTGTTCTACGACAAATTCTGGTACATCATAAATTTCATCGGCTACAGGTTGGTTAAATTTATGATTGGTGTATTGTGCCGTTCGTTTTCCAAAGGCACCAATTCCCTTTTTAGTTAAATTATAATCAACAATGATTTTTTCTTTGCTAACGATATATTTTCCGTCAGGTCCTTCCGAAAAATCTTGTTCAATGAGTAAGTCCTGAACAAAATTTAAATTGATATCATCTACTACCCCCATTTTTACTTTCAAAAGTTGGTAAGTAGAATCGAGTGCAATGTATAGATTTCCATTAAAACCAAAATTTCCTTTGATTTTGGGAATAAAAGCCATATCAATCGCTTTTTTGCCTTGATACTCAATGGTGTCAATAATATAAAAACGATAGAAATCGAGCGCAATAGGGGAGAGCGGCATGGTGAATTCATTCCCCATTAAGATGGTTTTACTACCATAAATATTTACATCATCATATAAATAATCCATCAAAGTAGTGACCGATTCTTCATCCAAATGATTCTCTAATTTGGTCGCTTTAATAGCATTGCGATATTCTCTTTTTTTATCTTTTTCTTTGCTATAATAGACTTTTGCATCAATTTCTTGTAAGAATATTGGCAAATATGGTTTCCCATTCACCTCGGAGGTGTCCACAAAATCAAAAATAAATTGGAATTTTTTAAAAGCTTTTCTGGCTCTAAATTTATCGGTAATATTATTAATGTCTAGCTCTACTTTTTCATATTTGTCATATTCATAATGATCGTAGCGTTCTAGGCTATTTTCTTGTTTTTGACCAATTACTTTCCGCATTAAATCGACTGCTGGATTATTCTTTTTGCGGTATCTCTTTTTCTTAGCTTTGACCACTATTTCTTTATCAAAAGTAATGGCTTCTGATGCTAATTGAACATCGACTAATTGCCTTTCGCCTAATTTGATAGTAGTTGTAAAAGTCGAATACCCAATAAAAGAAACCTCTAATGTCTCAGTAGCAAACTGGGAAGATAATTCGTATTTTCCATCAAAATCGGTGGTTGTTCCAATACTGGTCCCTTGAAAAGCAACAGCGACAAAAGGAAGTGGCTCTTTTGTTTCTTTGTCAATGACCGTACCTCGAATACGGGTTAACTTATCGCTACTTTGTGCCAATAAAGAGGGAGTGGTAAAAATACTAATGAGTAGTAGTAAAATGCAAAAACATTTACTAGTAATAAGTTTCATCTTATGGAGTTGAATGTGTGTGTAGTTACTCTGTGTTGATTTGTTTTCAGAGGAATTGAAAGGCAAAAATAACGCCTTTTTTAAATTAAATGAAGTCATTAAGTGATTTTTAAAAATATTCGACTAGTCAGGGTTTTATTTTTTGCTCCTTAAACGCAAAAAAAACGAGTGAAAGTATGGTTTAACAGGAATCCTCACGCTCAATTTAAAGTTCAATCTCAAAACGAAAAGTAAATATTTGAGGTTGAAGTTGACTTTGAGGTTGAAGTTTCAATTTATATATTTTCCCTTTTTCTATTAGTCGATAATTAATGACCCAAAGTCACAAACTACCGAATTATCGAATAGATTTTATTTATAATGAGATGACTTGGCAATTGGTTCAAATAGTTAAAATACTTTAATCAAATTTTACCTTTATTGTACCTTTTCCTTAGCTACTCATTTTACAAGACTATTTTATGGGGCTTTTCCCCTATTTATTCGACTAAAAAATAGGACATCTTATAAAAAATAATTACATTTGCTTAATAATAATATCAATACCCCTCCTTACTCCCATTATATTATTAATAATTCCCCCTTATTTATTTCCCCCATTTTTTAAGAAGTAGAGCAAAACTATGAACAATAAGGAATTTAATATTCCTTAGCCTTATGTTGTGAAATACTAAATTTTGCAACGGACGTATGGTAAACTAAAAAACGGTTGAATAGATCCTATAAGTAATTTGTTTACAATGAATTACCTAGTGGTTTACGCATGAAGTTCTAAATAGTATTTATTGTAACTTTGCGG
>JAFMDF010000068.1 GCA_017857395.1 Bacteroidota bacterium
TATTTTGATAATATTTTATTTTATTAACTAATTTTGGGCGAACCTAGCGTTACAATTAAGCCAAATTTATGTAATGGATAGAAATGGAAAAAATAGTAAATCTTTGACGGCTAGTTTAGATAGGTCCGTAGAAAATGTTACCTGGAGTAGCGATGGTAAAGGCTTATATTTCCAGTATCACGATAAAGGAAACACCAAATTGGCTTATGTTGATTTAAATGGCACCGTATCCGTATTGACGAAGGATGTCGGCGGTTTATCTCTTGGGCGGCCTTATAGTGGTGGTCAATTTAGCGTCTCTCAAAATGATGTTTTTGCTTTTACGCATAGTACACCTGACCATCCTGCCGATGTTGCAGTTGGCCGCAGAGGAAGTAGTAATATAACTCGATTGACTCGTTTAAATGATGATTTATTCTCGCATAAGCAATTGGGCGAAGTAGAAGAAATTTGGGTAAAGTCTTCTTTTGATGGAGCGGATATACAAGGTTGGATTTGCAAACCACCAAATTTTGATCCTGCTAAAAAATACCCATTAATTCTAGAGATTCACGGTGGTCCTTTTGCTAATTATGGTGACCGATTTTCCGCAGAAGTACAATTATATGCAGCGGCAGGCTACGTTGTTTTATATACCAATCCTAGAGGAAGTACTAGTTATGGAGCTGACTTTGGCAATTTAATTCATCATAATTATCCAAATAACGATTATGATGACTTAATGTCTTCTGTCGATGGCGTTATTGCGAAAGGGTATATAGATGCCGAGAATTTATTTGTGACTGGTGGCAGTGGCGGTGGAGTCTTGACGAGTTGGATTGTTGGAAAAACTGACCGATTTAGAGCGGCGGTAGTAGCCAAACCAGTTATCAACTGGACAAGTTTTGTTTTGCATGCTGATAATCCAGCTTTTTTTGGAAAATATTGGTTGGGTGGTATGCCTTGGGAAGAAGGCATGCAAGAAAAATATTGGGCACGTTCTCCCTTATCCTTAGTGGGCAATGTCGTAACGCCAACGATGTTATTGACAGGGGAGCAAGATTATCGAACGCCAATGTCTGAAACGGTGCAGTATTATACTGCATTGAAATTGCGAAAGATTCAAACTGCTTTGGTCAGAATACAAAATTCTGGTCATGGAATCGCTAATACGCCGAGTAATTTGATGTCTAAGGTGGTTTATGTGTTGGGTTGGTTTGAGGACTATAAAGCGGAGTAGCTTGGCTATTTAACATGTTGAATAAAATGCTCCAGATTAGTGAGAGGGCGGAAAAAATCATAAATCTGAAATCATACATCACAAATCATAAATCCATCTAAACAAAACGTGATGGATTTATGATTTAAGATGTAAGAACTATAATTTATGATTGCGCAAACTAACCACATCTTCATTAACTTTTAGGACAAATAGTTAGTTGATTTTTAAAAATAGACAAAAAAAAGAGGGTTACGCTCTTGCCGCGTAACCCCTTGAAATTCTCACTAGTTTTAATGAAACTAAAAGTCAACGTATGAATCTTTAGTGCTCATAAGGTTTATCTGAATTAGAAAATCATTGATATGCTAATTAACGTTATAAATATAAGGAAATATTTAGACAGATGTTTTAAATATTTCTTAAATATAGGAAAACTTTCAAAAAGAAAGTTTTTTGTTGTACGTTAATGATGGTAAAGTAGTCTTGCAGGAATCCTCATTGGGGGAATACTCTTTTTACATAAGAAATCGTGCCAAAGATTCAATTTTAAGTAAAAATATTTAAAAAATTATAAATTATTTTTATTTAAATTTGTTTTTTTGTGTAAAATTTGAGTAGATTAAAAAGAGAACTTAAATTATTGTTGAGCTGTTATTATTAAACGGGCGCTTTATAAAGATATTTTCTGAACAAGTAATTGTTTTTTGAGTATTTTTGTAAAAGTATTAACATAAAGAAAATTATAAAGATATGAGCGAAATAAAAGAAGCAGTTGGTTTACAACCACTCAATTTAACAGATGGAGCAGTCAGAGAACTAAAAAAGATAATGGAGGCTCAAAATATTACAGATGACCACGGTTTGCGTATCGGCGTGAAAGGAGGGGGGTGTTCAGGCTTTTCTTATTCTATGGGATTTGATGTAAAGAAGGAAAAAGATAAAGTGTATACGATTAATGGCATCAAAGTATATATGGAACAAGCACACGGTATTTATTTACTGGGTATGGAAATAGATTGGATTGAAGGGTTGAATAATCGTGGATTTTCTTTTAATAATCCGAATGCGACAGATACTTGTGGTTGTGGGACTTCTTTTTCTGCATAAAACAGGCGAAAAATATAGTTGAAAAGGTTGAAAGGTAGAGTAACAGCTCTTCTTTCAGCCTTTTCTATTTTAGGATGGATTACAAAATAAAACCGAATGGATTCATTATTACCTTTTATTGTTGCGCCGCTAGTTTTCGGGTTGATAAAATGGACTATGCCTTATAAAAAACAGGCTAATATAGACGAAGTGAAGCTCGCAAAGAATGCAAAAAAATACAATCGGTATGAACTCCTATCCATTATCCCGCTATTTGCTTATCTAGTTCTCCTACCTTATTTATTTTATTTGCTCGCCTTCAACCTTTTTCCCAACTTAAATGGGGACACACAAGCAATATTTTTCTATCCTGTTGATGTGATGATTTGGCCTGTAGTAGGCTTGTTCTTTGGTTTTGGTACCATCATGGGACCAATGAATCAATTATACAAAATGATACTAAAAGAGGAATATGATTTATACCTAGAATATGGAAAACGCAAGCATGGTTATGATGCTATGCGAATATGGCAGCCTTTTTCTTATCTATTGATTTTTCTAGGTGGAGTGGCGATGTTCTTAGCTTTGAATACTTATTTTAAAGTGACGGAAAATAAATTAATCATCAATCATTTTTTTGCTACGGAATCTGTTGAAACCCATTTTTATGAAATAGAGCGAATTGTGCTATACCGAAAAGTAGAAGCCCCTAATGGGAATATTAGAAATAATGAACATTATGTCATTTATAAAAAAGATGGTTCGATTATTTTAGATGAGTCCTTTAAGCTTTTTGGGGTAAAAGAACCTGCTATCAATTATATTTTGAAAAATTGTAAATTGACTTTAGAACAACAGGACTTGAGAATCGATAAGTCTTGAATTTAAAGAAATTATAATCTATTTATTATTGACTTTGTAGAATGGATTACTTAACTTAATGCAAAGGTCATTGGTTTCGATTTGTATACGATTTTACTCAAATTATGAAGGCTTGTTGAATATTAATATTTAATGCCCAAGTTGAACTCGTAACCTACAACTCGAATTATTTTAATCGTTATTTTATGCCTGATAAACTAAAATGAGTAAAGAAAGGATGACTTGCCTTAATAGATGTTCATTGATTTACAGAATATCACTTTTTTAGTTAAAAAAAATCAACTTTTTCGTTATAAATCAATAAATTTTGTTATCTTTGACAGTATTCACTTAAAAACAATAAGCAATTAATGAATAGTATTGTCACTCAACGCTTTGTAAAATGTTTAAAACAGTTGAAAACAGACAGTGTGGTACGTTCCATGCGGCAGTTTGCCTTGTCTGTTGACTACTTACCACAAAGTTTAAGCGAAATATTGAAAGAACGAAGAGATGTGACAATTGAATTATTGCGAAAGTCCGTGGCTGCTTATAAAATGAATCCTGTCTATATTTATACGGGCGAAGGACCTTTATTCATGACAGAGGAAGACCATAAAAGCCTACGAGTACTCACAATTGTAACCAGCGCCCAAGATGATGAACGGATAGTACATGTACCTGTGCCAGCACAAGCAGGGTATGCAAGTGAGATGGCCAACCCAACTTTTATTCAAGATTTACCAACCTTTACTTTACCGGATTATAAATATAAAGTGGGTACACACAGAGCATTTGATGTTGCTGGTGATAGCATGGAACCAACACTGTTTGAAGGAGACAAAGTTATTTGTAGTTTTTTAGAACCTACTTTGTGGGAAACCTCTATTAAGAACAACTTTGTCTATGTGGTGGTAACTCGAGGAGATGTGTTGGTGAAAAGATGTTTTAATTATTTAAAAGAAGAGAAGCAATTAGAACTACACTCAGATAATTCATTTTACGAACCTTATCGAGCTGGATTAGGAGAAATACGAGAGATTTGGTATGTGCGGGCAAAAATAAGCCCTTTTTTACCATCGCCTCAAAATATTTCCAATATACTACGTGATGAAATGCAAGAATTACGTAAACAATTAGGTAATCAGAATCGAATGATTGAATTATTGAACGAAACGATGTCAAAGTTAGTTATCCAACAAGAAAATTAAAAAAACTACACTTTATTAAATTTATGATTTTCAAATGACACTTTCTAACATATCTAGTTAATGGGTCATAGGATTATCATAGAAAAAAATGTTTTTTGTAAAAAATGGAAATAAATCACGAAAAAATTATTTTTTTTTCACTTTTTTACTACATTTGCAAACTTTTTTAATTAAAATGCAGTTTAACTAAGTAGGTATTACACTTAAGAATTACTAGTCACTTCCCATGAACAATCGTGTAAGTCTGCACACATCCCAAAATTATTGCCTATTTAGGTAACTTCTATTCTAAACAAACAATACAAAGAGAAAGGAAAAAGTATTTTAACAAAATTTTATTTAGAAACACTTAAATTTCCCTTTTAGTATATACATACAATATATATTGAAAAAACAAAGTGTTTCGGTAATAAAATATGGACACATACACTGCAATCAAATTATCATTTTGTCTACGAAACATAATGATAAGGATAGTTGCCGACATAAGTGGAAAAAATACAATATAATAGGGCTGCTAGCTGTTAAATACTAGTGACTCACCTTTGAGAATCCCGTCTTAGAAGTAAAATTAATTTAAAACAAAATATAACATAAAAGTATGCGTGCGTTAGTTATTACCAATACAATTACGAGAAGAGACGAAAAGTCTCTAGAAAAATACTTCAACGAAATTTCAAAGTATGAAGTATTGAGCCCCGAGCAGGAGTTGGAATTATTCCAAAAGATTAAAACAGGTGATAAGGATTCCGTTCAGGCGATTGTGAATCACAATTTACGTTTCGTAGTATCTGTTTCTAAGCAGTATCAAAATTTAGGTTTGTCTTTGGGTGATTTGATCAACGAAGGAAATTTAGGATTGATTAAGGCGGCAGAAAGATTTGATGAAACCAAAGGGTTTAAGTTTATTTCCTACGCAGTATGGTGGATTAGACAATCTATCTTACAAGCATTAAATGAAAAGTCTAGAAAGATTAGATTGCCATTGAATCACCAATCTAATGTGTCTAAGATTATTTCTAAGCGTACGGAATTATTACAAATCATGGAAAGAGAACCAACCTTGGAAGAAATTGCTGAGGAAACTGGTTTTTCTGAAGAAGTTGTAAAGAAAAGTTTAGAATCTTATAAGAAGTGTCGTTCTTTGGATGCACCAATTGATGAGGATGGAGATTCTTCTTTAGGTGGATTAATGGAAGACCATCAAATTGAAAGACCTGATACTAATTTAGCCTATAGAGAATCAGTAAGTATTCAAGCATCTCAATTATTAAATTCATTGCCTCCAAGAGAAGCATCTGTATTGAAGTTGTTTTTTGGTATCGACAGAAAATACCCAATGAATTTAGGTGATATTAGTGATATGATGGGCATTAGTAGAGAAAGAGTTCGTCAGATTAAAGATAGAGGCTTGGACATGTTAAGAATGGCTTCTAAGAAAATGGAAGTTGATTTTAGCTTGAACTAAGCAACACAACGCATATACATATATAGAATAATACCACTTTGCTGGTGATAAAGGTTATTGTAAGATGTTATCAGTTGTCAAAAAATTGAGACCCTGCAATAACCTTTTATTTTTTGTATCTTTATTCTTTTAAATTAATTAAAAATAACATTTATGGCTGGTCGTAGTATCAAAGTAAAAGTAGTTAAGGAGACATCAAAAAGTGTAACAGTTGAAATCTTGAGCTTAAATCGGAAAATGCCAGTACCAAAGGCTACTTTCGAGGAAAGAGTCGAGAATGGAGAATATGAAGTGATGAATCCAGAAGCGTTGAAAGCCAATCAAGAAGAGAAGAAGTAACTAGCAGCTAGTTGCCTGAGATGATATAAATAAAATGCCTCAATCATTCAATTGACTGGGGCATTTTGTATTTTAAGCCACTTGCGTCTACATAATCAATAAAATCCGCTATAATGTTCAATAATTATAGCGGATTTTTATTTTTCATAGAATCCTTTACATCATTCCCTATTATTTTTCTGATATTTACCTTTGTGAGCCAATAGGCTATTTTTAATCGATATCAAAACGAAAAAATAAAAACATGAATACTCGAAAAGTATTATTCTGGTCATTGACCGTATCTTTAGGCGGCTTTTTATTTGGCTTTGATACAGCGGTGATTTCTGGTGCAGAGCAATCTATCCAAAAATTATGGGGATTAAGTGCAGGAGAATTAGGCGTAACGGTTGGTTCCGCCATTTTTGGAACTATCTTCGGCGCATTATTCGGTGGGATTCCAACGGATAGATTCGGTCGGAAGAAAACCTTGTTTTGGATTGGTATTTTGTTTTTAGTGTCCGCCATAGGGTCGGCATTAGCACCCGATAATATTACGTTGATGATTGCTCGAATTATTGGAGGAATTGGAATTGGCGCATCTTCGGTAGCTGCACCCGTTTATATTTCGGAAATAGCGCCCAAGGAAAAGCGGGGACAATTGACTGCACTATTCCAGTTTAACCTAGTATTTGGTATTTTAATCGCTTTTGTATCTAACTATTTTATCAGTAAATCTGGTTTTGGAGGAGAAGATGCTTGGCGATGGATGTTAGGTCTAGAGGTCATTCCAGCTTTAATTTTTGTATTAATGATGACCCGAGTACCAAGAAGCCCAAGATGGTTAGTGGTTAAAGAAGGAAATGTAGCGGAGGCTAGAACTGTTTTAGCAGCGATTAATCCCAATACAGTAGAAGAATCCCTAGCGAGTATTCAAGCCTCTGATGTGACCAAAGGTTCTAGTATCAAAGAATTCTTTTCTGGGAAATACAGTTTACCTATTTTATTAGCGTTTTTATTGGCCTTTTTTAATCAAGCCTCTGGTATCAATGCGATTATTTATTATGCTCCTAGAATTTTTGAAGCAGCAGGAATGGATGCACAAAGCGGTTTATATCAAACAATGGGCATTGGAGCGGTTAATTTAATTTTTACCATGCTAGGTTTATATTTGATTGATAAAGCAGGACGAAAAACATTGATGATTATTGGTTCTATTGGCTATATTATTTCCTTAGGCATGATGTCTTCCTCTTTTTTCCAAGATTCTTTGGATGGTCTAAGTTTCTGGGTATTTGCTTTTATCGCGTCTCATGCCATTGGACAAGGTGCGGTTATTTGGGTCTTTATCTCTGAGATATTCCCAAATGAAGTAAGAGGGTCTGGGATGGCATTAGGAAGTGGGACGCATTGGGTTTTTGCGTGGCTGATTACGACGATATTTCCTTATTTTCAAAGTACCTATGGTGGTGGGAAAATCTTTGCTTTTTTCGCGTTTATGATGGTGCTACAGTTAATTTGGGTATTAACAATGATGCCAGAGACGAAAGGGGTATCGTTAGAAGATTTACAGAAAAGGTTAGCACCTAAGGCTGGAAACGACCAGGTATTAGATTAAAACCTGGAGGCTTAATCCATTGGAATTGCATATTATTTTACGAATAAATACTTGGACAAAATTAGTTTTAACTTTCTTTTGACAGGCTCTATAAGATGAACAGGATTTAAAGTATTGATAATAGAATCATGTAAATCCTGTCTAAAATTTAATGGAATTCTGTCTTTCTACTTATCAATCAGTTCCTAGTAAAACTGACCAATCTTTAGTTGATTATTATACTTTTGAAAATTGAGAATGATTTAAAATTTACGCTTTATTGTATGAAACTAAAATTAAAGAAAATGAATTTGTTCAAAGCAATCCTATTATTGGTATGCCTAAGTAGCCAAAATCTATTTGCGCAAAGCAAAATCGAAAGAGTAGAACCGCCTAACTGGTGGGTAGATATGAAAAATCCGAATCTACAATTATTGGTTTACGGCGATAATATGGGTGATTTAAACCCTTCCATTGATTATGCTGGAGTGGAATTAGTACAAGTGAGAAAAGTTAAAAATGAAAATTACTTATTCCTAGATTTAGTCATTTCCGAAACGGCGCAAGCTGGTAAATTTCCCATTACTTTTAAGCACCATGACGAAGTTGTAGCAACGCATACCTACACTTTATTCCCTAGAGAAAAAGGAGCAGCGGAGCTACAAGGGTTTAATAATGAAGATGTGATGTATTTGATTACCCCCGACCGATTTGCGAATGGTGACCCTACCAATGATAATGTAGCAGGAATGCAAGAAAAAGTAGACCGAGCGAATAAAGGCGGCAGACACGGTGGAGATATAGAAGGCATTCGGAAAAGCTTGGATTATTTAGCCGACATGGGCTTTACGTCTATTTGGTTAAATCCCTTGCTAGAAAATGATATGGAAGTTTATTCTTATCATGGGTATTCTACAACTGATTTTTATAAAGTAGACCCTCGTTTTGGGAGCAATGAAGCTTATCGACAATTGAGCAAAGAAGCTAAATCGAAAGGCATCAAGTTGATTATGGATATGATTGTGAATCATTGCGGTTCTTTTCATTGGTGGATGGATGATTTACCGATGGAGGACTGGATTAATCAATGGCCAGCGTATACAGGGACAAATCATAAAAAGACGCTGTTACAAGACCCTTACGCGGCGGAGTTAGATAAGAAAATTTTTAGAGATGGTTGGTTTGTGGAGACGATGCCCGACATGAATCAACGGAATCCCTTAATGGGAAATTATTTAATTCAAAATAGTATTTGGTGGATTGAATATCTAAGTTTGGCAGGTATTAGGATGGATACTTACCCATATCCAGATATGGATTATATGACGGAATGGACGGAAAGAGTAATGGCAGAATATCCTAATTTTAATGTAGTAGGAGAGGAGTGGTTTGGAGACCCTGCGATTGTGTCTTATTGGCAAAAAGGTAAAGTTAATCCCAATGGTTATACTTCTGAATTGCCTAGTTTGATGGACTTTCCTGTGCAAACAGCAGCGGTAAATGCGATAAATGACCCAGAAAGTTGGGGAGCTGGTTGGGTAGAATTATATGAAACCTTAGCCAAAGATTTTATGTATCCTGCTCCTAATGATTTGGTTGTTTTTCCAGATAATCACGATATGATGCGGATTTATAGCCAAGTGGGCGAAGATTACGAAAAATTTAAATTAGCCAATACTTTCTTTTTAACCACTAGAGGCGTGCCTGAATTTTATTATGGCACAGAAATTCTAATGAGTAGTGACGGTGACCACGGCATTATTCGGTCTGATTTCCCAGGCGGTTGGGCTGGTGATAAAATAAATGGATTCACAGGTGAAGGCTTAACGGATCAACAAAAAGAAGCCCAACAATGGATGAAGAAATTACTGAATTGGCGGAAAACAGCTACTGCCGTTCATTACGGTAAACTATTGCATTTTATTCCTAAAGATGGCGTTTATGTGTATTTTAGATATGATGATAATCAGAAAATAATGGTTATTTTGAATAAAAATACGAAGCCTTATACGTTGGAAGTAGACCGTTTTGCGGAAGTATTAGATGGCGTGACAACTGGAAAATCGGTGATGAGTGGGCAAACTTTTGATATGACTAAGGGATTGAATTTGCCGCAAATGGGCGCTTTGATTTTGGAATTAAAGTAAGATATTGAGTTATAGAAATTCATTAAAGAGATATACCAACACAGACGAACTAGGAGGATTGAAAACGGATTGAACTGATTAGACGATTTAAACGGATTTTCCTTAATTCATAAAATGCTATAGCTTTTTTCTATCTATGAATAATCCATTATCTTTAGAAAAAATATCTTTATGAATACTGCTAAAGTTAAATTAAAGGATTTGGAAAAAAATCAAGCAAAAACTGATGAAATAATTAATAAGATTATTGAAAATCCTGATGATTATGATAGAGAAAAGCTATTGAAAGTCGTGGATGCTATGAAAGACTTAGTTAAACTTGCTGAGGCTAAATTAGCTAAAAATAAGCTTTATTAAAGATTGACTCAATAGTCTCTATCGAATTAACTCGGTAGAGACTATTGTTTTTTATGATAAAAAATAATTAAGCATCCATATAAATGCTAGAAAATATCAATCATATAAAATACCCACTCATCCTAGACGGAGGTTTGTCCAATGAATTAAAAGCCGAGGGATATGATTTAAGTCACCAATTATGGACAGCAAAACTAATAGCGTCTAGCTCAGAAGCCATTATCAAAGCGCACTTAGCTTACCTAAAAGCAGGTGCACAATGTATTATAACGTCAAGTTACCAAGCGTCTATTCAAGGGTTTTTGGATGCAGGATATGATAGGGTAGAGGCAGAAAAATTGTTATTAAAGACGGTCACTTTAGCGGAAATAGCGATTGAAAAATATCAAGTAGCGAATAAAAATAAGCAGCAACGGTTAATAGCCGCTAGTATTGGTCCGTATGGTGCTTATTTAGCGGATGGCTCAGAGTATCGAGGAAATTACGATATAACTGATTCCGCATTAGCAGCATTTCATTGGCAGCAAATCCAGCTTTTGGATAAAACGAATGCCGATTTATATGCTTGTGAAACTGTTCCAAGTTTACAAGAAGCAAAAGTGTTGAGTCAACTTTTAATGAAGGTAACCAAACCCGCTTGGATAAGCTTTTCTTGTAAGGATGAAAGTCATATTAGTGACTGGACCAGCATTCAAGATTGCGCTGCTTTATTTAAAAATCATCCTAATGTCTTTGCCATAGGCGTTAATTGTACAGCTCCTAAACATATTACAGGTTTAATCAAAGCTTTGAAACCAGCAGTAGGCGATAAAAAAATAATCGTCTACCCTAATTCAGGCATGGTCTATAATGCGGAAGCTAAAACTTGGCATGGAACTGCTGACCCTATCACTTTTGTAGAAAAAGCTAAAGAATGGGTGGAGTTAGGTGCGGATATAATAGGAGGCTGTTGTCAGATTGGGCCTGAGCATATTCAAGGAGTTAGTGCGTGTTTTTGTTAGATTTAAGCTACTCGGTAGACACTTGGAGGTCTGAAAGACGCTCCAAGGTCTGTGTCTAAAAACCTTGGAGCGTCTTTCAGACCTTCGAGATAAAAAACTAGCAAAATGATAAGCTTAGAACTATTCTTCAAAATAAATCCCTAGTCCTTTAAAATCCTTTTCCAAACCATTTTTCTGACCTAAAACAGCAGCCAATTTTCCTTTAAAATTTTCAAAATCCTCCAAAGCAATCTGATAATTTTCCTTATCCGCAACCATAGGCAACCCCGTAGTATTATAAAAATTCCATTTAATTCGATTCAATCTCCCAGCAATAGAAGGTGGAGTCAATTCCATTTTTTCGACCATTAAATCATTCCCATTTAAGACCATTTCTAAATCTTGTAATTTGTTTTGGAGACTTTGCGCTTTTTCATAAGCTGCTTGCTGTCCTTTTGGATGTTGCAAAATACTTTTTTGCATATTTTTAGTTTGCTCAATTGCCTGCGTCAATTGCTGATTAGTGCTTCGAATTGATGTACCTAAATCATAAACTTGCTGCTGAAAGGTTTGCAAAGCTTGTCTATCTGCAACCGCAATATTTTTTGGATATAGGGGGACAACTTCAAAAGATTGAGCAATGCCTAAATCTGTCCATTCTCCTTTGATTATTTTAGCTAATTGTACAGCATAAGTGCCCGGTTGAACCAAAACAACTGCACCGCCTAGACCATCTGCTTGCCGTAAATCCCAATTAACCCGATGTAACCCTTTTTTAAGCGGGGCAGTAATTTTTCTGATAATATCCCCGTTTTCATTGCTAATAGAAAATACTAATTGAGGTTTTGTTTCTCGTCTTTCTGCGACAAAATCTGTCCACTCAGGATAATAAACTGGTTCTTTTTTAGCACGTTTTGCTTTCTCTGCTTTTAGTCGTGCTTGCTTAATAGTCGGAACACCATCTTTGAGATAATAAGTGAAAATTGCCCCAAATTCAGGATTTGGAGAAGTATAAAAAGCATGTCCTAAACTTCGTCCATCTGGATTTTTTTCGATAAATAATAAAGCATCTTTTACTGGAAATAAATGGGTTGATTTCGCTAAAGTATTGGTTGTCAGTTCTCTAAGTGGGGAGTAATCTTCTAAAATATAAAAACCTCGTCCAAAAGAAGCGACGACTAAATCATTTTCTTCGGTCTGAATTTCTATATCTCTATAGGACATAGTAGGTAGTCCTCCTTTAAATTTATGCCAATGTTGACCTCCGTTAATAGAAAAGTACAAACCTAATTCAGTCCCAGCAAATAATAAATTATCCACTTTATGGTCTTGATAAATTGTCCAAGCATATTCGCCTTTTGGCAAATTATTACTGATGGCATTCCAAGTTTTTCCTTTATCTGTACTTTTTAAAATATAAGGTTTAAAATCGCCTTGTTTGTGATTATTAAAGACCACAAAAACGGTATTGGCATCGTGTCGAGAAGTATGAATATCTGCGACAAAACTATAGGCTGGAACAGTAGGAAATTGACTAGTTTTTCGCCAATTTTGTCCACCATCTTCGGTTATTTGTACTAAACCATCATCTGTACCCGCATAAATTAAGCCTTCTTGTTTCGGTGATTCGTCCAAAGCGACAATCGTACCATAGGGAGACGTCCAAACATTTTTAAAAACGGCATCTATTCCCCAAACTTCGCCCATTACCTTTGCCTTATTTCTATCTTCTTGCCTTGATAAATCACCACTTGCTTCTATCCAAGTATTTCCACCATCTTCGCTTTTAAATAATTTATTCGCTGCAAAATAAAGTCGGTTAGATTGATGTGGACTAATCAGTAAAGGCGAATTCCAATGCCAACGTAGAGGCGCTTCACCACTTTTAGGTTGTGGCTGAATTTGTACCCGTTCGTTGGTTTGTTTATTATATCGATTCAGGTAGCCATATTGGGATTGGCTATATAAAATATTGGGGTCGGTCGGGTCAACTCTAGTTTGGAAACCATCGCCGCCAATAATATGATACCAATCCGAATTCCGAATACCCGCAGGGTTAGTCGTGCGCACAGGTACGCCAATCGTGGCATTATCTTGTGTGCCGCCATACATATTATAAAACGGCTTTTCATTATCAATACCGACTCGATAAAACTGAGTCAAAGGGATATTATCGGTGAATTTCCAAGTCTTAGTTCTATCCCAACTTTCGTAAATACCACCATCACAAGACACCATAATATAATCGGGGTCGTCTTTATCAAAAACAACATCATGGCTATCGACATGCTTTTTTCGTTCGTTAATTCGTTGGAAAGTTTTACCGCCATCTTCCGTAAAGGCAGTAAAAAGATTGACGGAATAGACCTTGTCAAATTGATGCGGGTCAGGAAATAATTCCATATAATATTGGGCATCAATCACCATATAGTCGCTCATTTTTTTCCAATAATCGCCTTGATTTTCAGAACGATAAAAGCCTTTCGTATCATTCGTGCCAGCAATAAGGGCATAAACGACATTCGATTTTTGTGGAGAAATCGCCAAACCAATTCTACCTAAATCCCCACCAGGCAAACCATTCTTTAATTTTGTCCAGTTTTTTCCTGCATCCGTACTTTTCCAGATACCGCCATTAGGACCACCTGCCACTAACTTACCTACATGTCTTCGTCTTTGATAGGAAGAAACTAGCAGTATATCTGGATTTAAAGGGTCAAAAATAATATCCGAAATACCTGTATTTTCTGTAATGTGCAGGATGCGTTCCCAATTTTTCCCACCGTCTATTGTTTTATACAAACCTCTTTCTCCACCATCTTTCCAAACATTTCCTTGGGCTGCGACATAAACAATATCTGAGTTCCGAGGGTCAATCATTATTTTACCAATATGAGCAGATGTTTTTAAACCCATATTTGTCCAACTATCTCCACCATTCACACTTTTATAAATTCCATCACCTTTGGCAACGGAACGTTGGGCATTATTTTCTCCTGTTCCAGCCCAAATTATATTGGTATTATTAGGGTCAAATTCAATCGTGCCAACGGCATATGCACCATAGCTATCAAAAACAGGTTCCCAAGTCGTACCTGCATTTAAGGTTCGCCAAATATTGCCAGAAGCCACCGCTGCAAATCGCCTACTTTTTTTATTAGGGTCAATAATGACTTTAGTAATTCTGCCACCTGTTTTTCCCGCACAGATATTTCTGAATTTTAAGCCATTGATAATAGATTGGTCTATTTTGTTAATTTTAGACGGGGCAGTATTGGCTTTTTTCTGAGCATAAGAAAAGTAAGTACAGCAGAGTAGTAGATTTATTATAAAAATTTTTAATTTCATGGTAAGCGCTAGTTGGTTAGTGATTGAAAATAGTTTGGCTCAATGATTTAGAATAGAGAACAGAGAATAAAGAATAGAGATAAAAATTCGAATAAATGATTAATTAATATTGAAAAAATAACTTGAACAACTATAATCCGTGGGTGAATAAATGTAAAATATTCAACTTATTTTTTATCCGTTACTAACTATTCGTTTTGGCTACTAATTCCGTCTCTTTTCTCTATTCTCGCCTTTTTCTTCTCAAAACTGAATAGTAAATTTAAAAATACTCCACTCAATAACGAAAATTATGGCTGCTTTTATCAAACAAGCTTTTTTAGGGATATTATTTGGTAGCTTAATACTACTGGCTTGTACGCCAATAGAAACGGAGGAAACGACTATAAAACATCCGAATGTTCTATTTATAGCGATTGATGATTTGAATGATTGGGTAGAACCCTTGGCAGGGAATGAACAGACCATTACGCCAAATCTAAAAAAGTTTGCGACTACCGGCGTAAATTTTACCGCAAATTATTGCACCAGTCCTGGCTGTAACCCTTCTCGCTCTACTTTATTAACTGGCTTGCATACCTATAATTCTGGGATGTATTCTAATTATCAGGATTGGCGGACGATTCCTAGACTGGCGAATCAACCAACCTTAGGGCATTATTTTAGACAAAACGGGTATTACACCGCAGGCGCAGGCAAGATTTTTCATTATAGTCAGGTAGATACTCTAGCTTGGGATGCCTATTATCCTTCTATTAAAAATCCAATGCCAGCAGATATTTTTCCAGAAAAAGTACCTGCCAATATGCCTCGCTTTAAGTATATGTATAAAATGTTTGATTGGAGTCCATTGACTATTTCAGATGAAGAAACGGGGGATTATAAAAGCGTTGATTTCATAGGGCAACAATTGGAACAGGCGCATGATAAACCCTTTTTTCTTGCTTGTGGTATTTATCGCCCTCATTTACCTTGGTATGTACCTCAAAAATATTTTGATAAATTTCCATTGGAATCCATTCAATTGCCAAAATTAATGGAAAAGGATACGGCAGATTTAGGTAAGAGAGCGAAAGAACTAATGGCTAGAGGCGGTAATTATCACAAACATGTGCTTGCTGCGAATCAATGGAAAAAAGCAGTCCAAGGTTATTTAGCGTCTGTTGCTTATGCAGATGCTATGGTTGGGGAATTATTAGGTCGTTTAGAAAAAAGCGCTTATGCAGATAATACAATTGTGGTAATT
The DNA here is from genome assembly GCA_017857395.1 of Bacteroidota bacterium. Lineage (GTDB taxonomy): Bacteria > Bacteroidota > Bacteroidia > Chitinophagales > Saprospiraceae > JAFMDF01. The sequence goes on from JAFMDF010000068.1 coordinate 15,821, forward strand.
TGGTCGGACCATGGTTGGCAACTAGGACAAAAAAATCATTGGCGAAAATTTGCCCTTTGGGAAAATGTCATTAAAACTGTTTTGATGATGAAAGTACCAGAGGGCGTAGCAGCTTTACCCGAAGGTGCTAAAACAGGAGGCGTGACGAAAAATCTGACTTCTTTAATTGATTTATACCCAACTTTAACGGAGTTATGCGGTTTGCCAGAAAGAGCAGATTTAGATGGAGAAAGTTTAATCCCTATTTTAAAAAATCCTGATTCTACTATTTTACGACCGATTATTACGACTTATGATTTTGGAGATTATTCGGTCAGGTATCATAAATGGCATTACATTAAATATATCGACGATTCGGAAGAACTATACGATTTGGAACTAGACCCAGAAGAATGGACAAATTTGGCAAATAATCCCAAATTTGAATCAATAAAGGTTCAAATAGCTGGTTATATTCCCAAAAATCCAATTCCACTACCAGAAGTTTCTTTGATTGAATTACAGGAACATCATATTCCACCTGTAAAGTCCAAGGCGTTTTATGAAAGTAAAGAGCGAGTGGAATGGATGAAAAGGTTTGATAATTGAGCATATCAAAACAAAGTCCCAGCCCGAGTAGGCGGCACAATCCCCAAATGCTGATATGCCTTCTCCGTTACCGAACGACCACGAGGCGTTCGCTGAATAAAGCCTTCCATAATTAAAAATGGTTCATGTACTTCTTCAATAGTGCCTGCTTCTTCCGCAACAGCCGTGGCAATAGTCGTCAACCCAACAGGACCACCTTTGAATTTTTCGATAATGGTCATTAAAATTTTATTATCCATTTCATCTAAACCACTATCATCTACATTTAAAGCTTCCAAACCATATTGGGCAATAGCTACATCAATTGTCCCATTACCTTTAATTTGTGCAAAATCACGAATTCTACGCAATAGTGCATTGGCAATACGAGGCGTTCCTCGACTACGACGAGCAATTTCTAAAGCCCCTCCATCTTGAATCGGGACTTTCAAAATACTAGCAGAACGTTTGATAATTCCGACTAAAGTAGGCACATCATAATAATCCAAATGGCAAGTAATCCCAAATCTAGCCCGCATCGGTGCAGTCAATAAGCCCATTCTAGTCGTTGCCCCAACTAGTGTAAATGGATTCAAAGCAATTTGAATACTTCGAGCATTTGGCCCACTATCAATCATGATATCAATCCGATAATCCTCCATTGCGGAGTATAAATATTCTTCTACCACATTATTCAACCGATGAATTTCATCAATAAATAAAACATCTCCCTCATCCAAATTGGTTAATAAACCTGCTAAATCACCAGGTTTTTCCAAAACTGGTCCAGAAGTCATTTTCATTTCTGCACCCAATTCACTCGCAATAATATGCGAAAGGGTCGTTTTTCCTAATCCTGGGGGGCCATGTAAAACAACATGATCCAATGCTTCCCCTCTTTGCACAGCAGCTTGTATAAAGATTTCTAAATTGGACACAATTTTAGGTTGACCGCTAAAATCTTTTAACGATTTAGGACGCAATGCCTTATCTACTTGTTCTTCTTCGCCAGTATGATTTTCGCCTGTTGGGTCGAGATGTGGGTTTTGCATTTATTAATTTTCAATTTTCAATTTTCAATTTTCAATTTTCAGAAAGAAACAATTGATAATCTAATTGAAAATGCAAGTTGAAACAATGAGTTTAAGAATCACAAATTTAACATAAAAAATTTACCATTCAAACCTTTTAAAAGGGAATCTAAAAATGAGCAACTCAGGAGTTGTGTTACCTATTCATCACAAGTGCAATACAACTTTTCTGAACTATACGACATTTTGAAATGCCTTCTAAATTATCATCTTTAAAATAAAAATTATTTTTTTTAGAAAACGGTGGGTACATCTTTTGAATCCAAAACACTCCTTACTGTAACGCATAACGAAATGCATAACATTAACAAACAAAATCTAAAAAATAATCATTATGAAAAATTCAATCAGCTTTACCTTAGTCGCTTTATTTGCTTTCGCCTTTTCTTTTACTGCTATTGCCGATAATGGCGGATATTGCAATAATAACTATTACTACAAAACGGTCAAACATGGCGATACCTACAAAGTAGGAAAAGATGTTTACGTTAAAGTAGACGCTCAAAAATACCAAGATATTGAGTACATGGAATTATACATCAATGGCTATAAAGTAAGACGAGAGATGAATGCGCCTTATGAGTGGGCAAGACCAAACAGTAATGGCGACCACTACCTTAGAAACATGAAAGCAGGGACTTACCGATTAAAGTGTGTGGTAAAAACGAAATGTGGTGGTAAATACCAAAAAGAATTAACTTTTTATGTAAAGAATCAGCATAATAACTACTGTAATACTAACTACTGGTATGAGTATGCTAAGCATAATTCAAGCTGCCAAGTAGGTAAAGATTTATATGTGAAAGTAAAGGCACAAAAACACCAAGATGTGGAATATATGGAGTTATACCTCAATGGGCATAAAGTAAGACGAGAAATGAATGCACCTTATGAGTGGGGAAGAAAGAATACAAATGGTGATAACTACTTAAGAAACATGAGACGAGGAACGTACCAATTGAAGTGTAAAATTAAGACTAGGTGTGGCGAAGTGATTTGGAAGAAGAGTACGATTTATGTGAAGTAAGACTGGTTGCTGGTTCCTAGTTGACCTCGATAATAAATAAAAACGGTAGGGTGATTTTTGGTCGCCTTACCGTTTTTGTTTATAAGCGGGCACATTCAGCATTTGCCCCACTAAATTATCTATTCCAAAATTTGCCCGTTTTCTGTTAGCATAAGCTTTAATTTATCGTAAGCAACATCTTGTACTGCAATATCCTCCTCAATGGCCAAAACTGCCGCTGTAGCGGCAGTTTGTCCCAATATCATAAAGACAGGCTCCATTCGTATAGACCCAAAAGCAATATGACTAGCGGACACACACACGGGCACCAAAAGATTTTTACACTCCTCCTTCTTAGGCGTTAAGGCCCCATAAGATATGGAATAAGGCCCTTTTGTGCTTACACCGATATCTCCCTCGTTCTGGACAAATCCATCAGCTTTTATATAACGTTGTACGTTATGAGAATCCATGGTATAAGACCCCATTCCAATTGGGTTAGGCGTCGGTCTTCTTTTCAATAATTCATTTTCTGTCATTATATATGCTCCTATCATTCTTCTCGCCTCCCTGACATATATTTGATGTGGCCAATTTCCATTATCAAGAAATTCATCCTTTGAAAGTCCCCACTTAGACATTGCTGTTCGAACATTTTTAGGAACTCGGGGGTCATTGGCTACAAACCATAATAGTCCTTTTTGATATTGCTCATGCTCCTTTATGATTTCTTGTCTTCGTTCATAGGAACCATCGGGATAGTCATAATTCATGCCAATATTATCACTACTAAATGGACCATGGTTATTGGTATCGGTCTTAAGGTTAGGAATCACATCAAACTTTTTAAACCACTCGTCCCAACCCGTATCGAATACCCGACCTAATAATTCATATTGGGAAGGGTCGTATCCTTCAGGTTTAGGGAATGGCACTCGATTGGGTTCATGATTGGTCATGCACAAACGAAAGCAATAAGCTTGAATTTTGTCGTCTCCACTAAACTTCTCTCCTGGGTTTTCACCTGACAACCTAGGTAATAAACCACTAGTAGCGTCACCTGAAACAACATAGGGTGATATATTCGATGCAAACCAATGTTTATGATGCAGTACACCTGTCTGTACACCATTCCATTCTTCTCCGTACACATCAGCAGCTTCTCTGCCAACATGGTAACTAACTCCTGCCGATGCCATTAAATCTCCTTCATAGGTAGCATCTAAAAACACTTTACCTGTATAGGTTTTTCCACTTAAAGTGGTAATAGAAATAATTTTACCATCTTTCAATTTTACCCCATTTTCCCGATTCAACCACTCCTCCCGATCTATATGAATTTGATGTTCCTTGACCAGATTCTCAAATATCTTTTCAGCCACATGTGGTTCAAATATCCACATAGTTCGGTTTTTCCCATCCATAGCACGCGCTCCTTGCCCTTTATTACCGTATGCTTCTTTTGGTTGCCATTTCCAAGCTGTATCGGTATTATAGTGCTGATATACCCGTTGATAAAACTCCCTAGCTAGACCACCAATGACCCTTTTATTTCCAATATCCGTCCAACCTAATCCTCCAGATGACAATCCTCCTAAATGCTTATCTGGAGATACAACTATAACAGATTTGCCCGATTTTTTAGCAGTCACCGCAGCCATAATAGCGGCAGAGGTACCTCCATATACGATGATATCTGCAGTCTTTGAATCAACTATGGTTGCTATATTTTGAGTGCAACTTAATATACCTGTCATGGAAAAGGACAAAGCCATTAGTTGAGCGAAAAAGAATACTTTATTTTTTTTCATTGTATTTTTAATTTTGGGTAAATTGGTTGGTGATGATATTAACTGAATTTGATTTATTTCAAAGTTAAAAATAATAATATCTAAATTAGCATATCTTTTCAAAATTAAGACACGATGTGGCGAAGTGATTTGGAAGAAGCGTATAGTTTATGTGAGGTAATAAAATTACCAATTTCTAATAGACGATAAAGAAACTAGAATAAGAAAAATGCAAGGCGAATAAATCACCTTGCCTTTTTTAGTTTCAGTAAGGATATTTAAATTTACAAAATAGTTTCAATGACTTTACTTTGATTAGGAAGTAATTAATTGAATGGTTTCTATTTTGTGATACAACAAAAAAACTTCTAGGACGTATTAGTTGTTGAAACTTTGTTAAACTGGCAATTAATCATAGCACTGCTACTTTCTGACATCTGACAGCAAAGCGGTCTGACCTCTGACTTCTTAAAAAATATGCAATTTTTATATCCGACATTTTTATGGGCTTTATTGGCCTTAGCTATACCGATTATCATTCACTTGTTCTACTTTCGCCGATTTAAGAAAGTCTATTTTACCAATGTAAAATTCTTAAAAGAAGTTAAAGAAGAAACGAGTGCTCGTTCTCGCCTGAAAAATTTATTGACTTTATTGATGCGTTTATTGGCAATGGCAGCCTTAGTTCTTGCTTTTGCTCAACCTTTCATTCCTGTTGATACAGAAGTGAAAAAAGGGCGAAAATCAGTCAGCTTGTTTGTCGATAATTCCTTTAGTATGAATGCCTTAAGTGAGGATGTACCACTAATTGAAAAAGGCAAGCAAAGAGCTAGAGAAATTATTAGTGCGCACAATGACGAAGACGAATTCCAAGTATTAACCAATGATTTTGAGGGTAGACATCAGCGGATGGTTAGTAAGGAAGACGCTTTGGCATTGGTGGATGAAATCAAAACAAGCCCTTCGGTTAGAGTTTTAAGTAATGTATTGGCTCGACAAAAGCAGGTATTAAATGCACCAGACGAAGCTAATAATATCCACTATTTAATATCGGATTTTCAGAAGAATATTACCGATATTCAGAATTATGCAGACACGACGGGGGAAGTGAATTTGGTGCCTTTACAATCGGTACAAGAAAAGAATATAAGTGTAGATTCTTGTTGGTTTGATGCGCCCATTCAAATGGTTAATCAGACGAATAACTTAGTGATTAGGGTAAAGAATCATAGCGATGAACCTGCTAATAATCTACGCTTGTCTTTGCAATACGATGGGCAAGAAAAACCAGTTGGGACGCTATCTATTCCCGCTAATTCCTATATTATTGATACGGTGGCTATAACGATTCAACGCACAGGCTGGCATGAAGCCAAGATAGCGGTGACCGATTACCCTGTACAGTTTGATGACCATTATTTCTTTTCCTTTAATGTGGCAGAAGTGATTAAGGTCTTGTCGATTAATGAAGTCCAGGCCAATAAGTATTTAAATGCCGCTTTGACTGGTGTGCCTTATTTTTCAATAGATAATAAAGGCAGTCAAAGTTTGGATTATTCTCAGTTTGCGAGTTATCAAATGATTGTGCTAAATGAGTTGAATTCCATTTCTTCTGGTTTGGCATTTGAATTAAATCAGTACACTAAAAATGGCGGAAACCTATTAGTTTTCCCTAGCCGAAACGCGAATATAGCCACTTATAAAAGTTTTCTAAATTCCTTCCAAGCGAATGAATTAGTGGCATTAGAAGAGCAAGAGAAAGAAGTGGGGCGAGTGAATTATGAAGAATTTATTTTTAAAGATGTTTTTGAAGGTAGACGGTCTAATGTAAAATTACCTGTTACGCAGGTCAGTTATAAGCTAACCACTTTTGGCAGAAGTAAAGAAGAAAAGTTATTGATTTATCGAGATGGTACTTCTTTTTTAAGTAAGTATCGCTTGGATAAAGGGAATTTATATTTATGTGCAGCGCCCTTGGGAGAACGTTATAGTAACCTAGTGAAAAATGGAGAGATTTTTATTCCGATGTTGTACAAAATGGCGATTTCTACCGCTAAAGCTCAGCGTATCGCTTATACAATTGGTAGAGACGATTTTTTAGAAGCGGATAATCAACAGTTGACAGGAGGTAATGAAACGGTTTATAAACTAAAAGGAGCTGCCGAAGAATTTATACCAGAACAAACCAAAATTGGGTCTAAGATAATTTTAGGCGTTTACGACCAAGTAAAAACTTCGGGATATTATGATTTATTCCTAGAAGAAGGGGAAACGAAAGCGAAATATGCTTTTAATTATGATAGAAAAGAATCGAAATTGGCTTATTGGAATGAAGCGGACTTAATAGCCGCAATTGGCCCTAATGTAACGGTATTGACGGCTAATGCAGATACCGATTATGAGCAATTGATTGGGGAACGAAATCAAGGTATTCCACTTTGGCGATGGGCAGTTATTGCTGTTTTAGTCTTTTTGGGTATAGAAGGACTATTGCTTCGACTTTGGAAGGTTTAACTTGTTTTATAACTTGTTAATTAATACCGAGAATTAGGTTTAAAGTTTGACTTAATTGCTGCTCAATGATTAGTTCGAAATTAGTGGATTGGGTAAATAGAGTAGTGGTCGTTAGGAAGGAGAACAATAAGTATAAGTTTTTCATCAAGCATCAAATTTATGGATTAGTGGAATGCTTATTAGACGATGCTTGAACAGAGAACTTGCGGTTAATTTATTGCATTACAAGGTCAATTCTCTCCACGGAGTTAAAAAAAGTAATTGTATAATAGGCTAAAGAAAAAAGAGCTAAAGAACAATGTGTTCCTTTAGCTCTTTTTTATCATGAAAAAAATTAATCCTAATTTTCTTGCTCCTGCCCTCTAGTCAATAACAAAATCAAATTAGCCAATAAACCAGCAGTTAATATAGATCCTGGAATATCAAAAGGCATTAATTCATAGCCAAAAAACATCGCTGCCGTAAAGCCTACCATCAATCCACATAGAATCATGCAGAAATATTTGAAGAAAAGTTTTTTGTCAAAATAAAGCATAGTAAATGTTCTTTAAAGGAATAAATGAATGATTGTTGTAATATATATTACAAAGTTCATGCTATTTCTCAATTCTGCAAATTTTTATGGTAGAATATTTATTTTTATTGCCTACTTTCACTTTTTAAAAATCTCGTTAAATTCAAATTGTCAGTAATGAAAAACATACAACTTCTTATACTCTTATTTTTATTGCCTATTACATTAACTGCTCAGATTACTTTTCCTGATTCTGGTTCGGGTTCAGGAATTGGTGGGCCTAGACTCAATATAGCTATTATTAATGCTAAAATTATTGATGTAGAGAACGGAACATTAGAGGAAAAACAAACCATAATTATCAAAGATGGATTGATAACAGAAATGAAAAAAAATGAAGTTTCAATTATGCCTAACACTAAAATAATTGATGCTTCTGGTAAATATATTATGCCAGGTTTAGTGGATGCGCATATTCATTTTTTCCAATCAGGTGGATTGTATACTCGGCCAGATGCGATTGATTTACAAAAATATAGACCTTATAAAGAAGAAATTGCTTGGTTGAAAAAAGAAGCAGGAGCAATTGCTAAACGATATTTACAAGCAGGAATTACTACGGTAGTAGATGTAGGAGGACCGATGCATAATTATAATATCCGTAATGAACTAAACGCTGATACCTTAGCACCTTCTATTTATTTAACGGGGCCTTTAGTGTCTACTTATCAACCCGAAGCTTTTAAAGTTGATGATCCACCGATTATTAAAGTAAATGATACAACAGAAGCAAAGGCATTAGTGCAAAGGCAGCTACCATTTTTTCCAGATTTTATCAAAATTTGGTACATCGCTCGTACGCCACAAGACGCACTAGATACATATCCTATTATAGAGGCAACCATGCAAGAAGCGAAAAAGAATGGCTTACGAGTTGTCGTACACGCTACTCAATTATACACGGCCAAATTAGCTGTAAAAGCGGGCGCAGATTTATTGGTGCATAGTGTTGATGCTAGCATTGATAAAGAATTTGTTAGTCTATTAAAAGCTAATGGTACAGTTTATTGTCCGACCTTAATTGTTAGTGCTAATTACTCAAAAGTATTTACGCAGCAATATCAACCCACCGCAGAAGATTATGCGTATAGTCCACCTGTACCACTAGGATCATTAATGGATATTCGACATTTACCAGAGCCAGCCTTAAAAAAACAGTATCTTGATTTGACCGATTCTTTTGTGGAACGGAATAAAAAAGGAGCAGCTATAATGGCAGCAAACCTAATGATTTTAATGAAAGCGGGAATTCCAATTGCAACGGGAACAGACGCAGGAAATATTGGTACACTTCATGTGTCCTCCTATTTTGAGGAATTAAGACAAATGTACAAAGCGGGGATGACCAATGAACAAATTTTACAGGCATGTACTATAAATGGCGCAAAAGCAGTTGGTAAAGAAAGTGAATTTGGGAGTGTAGCCGTTGGTAAAAGAGCAGATTTATTAATTTTAAATAAGAATCCTTTGACCGATATTGAGCATATTAAAGCATTAGATCGCTAGGTTCGCCCAAAATTAGTTAATAAAATAAAATATTATCAAAATAATATTTTGATTTATGTTTAAAATGCAGAATTTTATTTATTTTAAATAAACTCTTTTCAGGTTATTATTTTAGGGTTAAAAATAATATTTTAATTATATTTATTTAATAAAAATAAATACGAACAAAATACTGTTTTAAAGATAAAAATACTTTTAATACAGAATATTATTTCGTGTAATTTATGTATTAATCAAAAATTTGAGCGAACCTAGCGTTAGATATAATAATTAATAAAGGAGCTATTCTTCAATTACCTTTAGTGACACCATCCCCCGAAGAATTAGTACAGCAACAACTTAATGCTTATAATGGACATGATTTAGCCGCCTTTTTAGCGCCTTATGCGGAAGATGTTAAGGTTTACACGGATGATAAGCTTAAATATCAGGGAAAAAAAGCGATGCGTAAAAATTACCAATTTATCGAAAAAAATCCTGATTTACATTGTGAATTGGAAAATAGAATAGTAAATGGAGATACGGTTAAAGACTTTGAAAAGATAACTTTTAGCAAAGACAAACCCATCGTTAACGGAGTTGCGACCTATAAGATAAAAGATGGAAAGATAATAGCCGTTTATTTTGGCGAATAGGTTAAGTTTTGCCTATGGATGAGCTGCCACGGATTTAGATACGATTAATTTTAGCGGCTTATTTTATCGAATATTAATAAGGTGGGGTGTTTTTAAGTACGGTAAAATAGATACTAATTAAGATTTTGGCGATTCATTTGAATTGATAGTGCCTGATTTTTCTTTATCTGTTTTTAACCGATTGGATTCCCGCAACATTTTAGTAATCATCCATTCCAATTGACCATTGACACTACGAAATTCATCCGCAGCCCATTTTTCAACGGCTTTCATAGTCTTTTCATCAATTCTGAGTGCAAAGCTTTTTTTAGGCATGACTGAAGGTTTAGAGGTGAAGAGGTAACAGGGTGACGAGGTGAAAAGGTAATAGGGCGAAAAGGTAACTAGGTGTGAAATTTGAAACCTTGTAACCTCTAAACCTTGTAACCTCATCACCTTGCCGCCTTATAAACTACTGATGCAAAGTTCCTGCATTAAGAACGGGTGTTGCTTCTTTATCAGAACAAAGTACGACCATTAAATTATTAACCATCGTGGCTTTTTGTTGTTCATCTAAGTCAATTACTTGCTTCTGGGACAATTCAGCTAAAGCTAATTCCACCATACCAACTGCCCCTTCTACAATTTTAAAACGGGCAGCAACAATGGCTTCTGCCTGTTGTCTTTTCAACATAGCACTAGCAATTTCAGGAGCGTACGCCAAGTAACCGATTCTAGCTTCTAAAACTTCGATGCCAGAAATGGCTAATCTTTCTGATAATTCAGCCTCCATAGCTTCATTAACTTCTTGCATCCCTGATCGTAAAGTCATATCTGATTGCGCATCATCAAAATTATCATAAGGATAAGAACCTGCTAATTTTCTAACGGCTGCATCCGTTTGAATTTTGACAAAACTTTCGTAATAATCTACATCAAAAGCTGCTTTGTAAGTGTCTTTTACTCGCCATACTAAAATGGAACTAATCAGAATTGGATTCCCTAATAAATCATTCACTTTGATTTTTTCACTATCAAAGTTTCTAGCTCTTAAAGAAATGCTCTGTTTAGCATATAACGGGTTGGTCCAGAAAAAGCCATTGTTTTTAACGGTGCCTTTATATTCTCCAAATAAGACTAAGACTTTAGAATCGTTGGGATTAACGAAAAAGAACCCTTTGGCTATGAATAAAATCGTTGCTATTCCTAGTAGGATGAATAATGGAATTTCATTGAGGATGGAATAAACTACCCCTGCGGCGGCAGCTATAAGTAGTAGAAACATCGGGTATCCAGAAATTGGATTATTTATTCTTTCTTGCATAATGATAGATTTTGATATTAAAATGATATCACAAAGTTATCATTATACTTCCTTGTCTGTTAATTTTATCGACAACTTCTTGTAAAAAAGAGATGAATGAGCAAAATAGTCCTTTAGGACTATTTTGTGAAGTGAACCGCTTGCAGGTGGGATGATAGATGAATTATAATGAAAATAGGGCGACTGTGTGAAATAGCTGTTCTACTAAACAAAAAAGAGCGTTCCTATTGCTAGAAACGCTCTTTTTGCTGGAATATCTTATTTATAATTTCAATGCTATTAAATTGGGAGATAACCTTTATACCCTTGAACCTTGATATCTCTTTACCTCAATAAAGCAATATCTCCACGATAAAGCAACGTTTGCCCATCAATAAATTCTACTTCTACAATATAGATATAAACGCCTTGATTGGCTTTTTGTCCTTTTAACTGTCCATCCCAAACTTGGATGGTTTGTCCAATGCCTGTAATATTTACTGCTCCAACATCTGCTACAATAGTTCCCCAACGATTAAATACCTTGGCATAGTTAATTCTACTAACTCCACTTCCTGTAAAGACCGCAAAACGGTCATTGGTATCAAACCCTGCATTATTCGGTGCAAATACATTCGGGATGTAAACATTTCTATTTTTGTCTACTTCTACCGTAATACTCCCGTCTGACATACAACCATTTGTATCCGTCACAAAAGCAGTATAAGTTGCATTATCCAGTGGGTTGACTGTTGGATTATCACAAGGATCAAAGCTACATAAAAAAGCAGTATCGACTGCTCCACCATCTTGTGCCCAAAAAATGTCAGCGACAGGTGCATCGCCATTAATTTCTAAATTTAGAGTAATACTGCTACCTAAATCTACTTCTACTAAATTTTCTGCAAAGCCAACTTCTAGCGGACGAGGTTGCGGAATCGTAACCAGTGTATCTACTCGACAATTTGTCGCATCAAATAAAGTAATTAGGCGTTCCCCACCAACTTGATAAATGGTTTCTACTGTAGATCGAGCAGGAGAACCATCCACAGAAAAGCTATAGTCATTACCATTACCACCTGATAAAGCACTGACTCGAATGCCTGTCTCGAAACCATTACATTGAATTGGGTCCCATTCTATCAGCGCTGTAATTGGTGCGGGCGTAGCTACTGTATAGGTTACAGAAGCATTACAACCTTTGGCATCTGTTATATCAATGGTATAAGGACCAGGTGCTAAACCAGCAGCAGAAGGGCCATTAGAGACATTATCAGTCCAAAGATAGTTGAGCGAACCAGTTTGATTGCCACCCGTCGCAGTAATTGTAATTAACCCATTTTGGTCACCTGCACAAATCACATCATTGGTATTATCAAAGTCTATAGCAGCCGTTAGGGGCTCCGTAGGCTGTGTGATTTCTAAATCATGTGTGGCAACGCAATTATTTAAATCAGTAATTGTAACCTGATAAATAGTAGCAGCTAGTCCTGTTTTAGTTAATTCATTGCCGCCATCAGGCCAAGTAAAGGTATAACCTGGCGTTCCGCCAATAGCAGCAATAGTTGCAGCACCATTTTCATCGCCAAAACAATCGGCAGGAGAAAGGACAAGATTAGCCAAATCTAATTCTAATCTATCGGGGCTTGGAATATTGACAGAGTCTACAATTTCGCATTGACCATCAGACACACTTAATAATTGCATCCCTGCACAAAGGCTACTAGAGTTAAAAGCATCCGTAGCAGTAACAGTTTCTCCAGTTGCGCCCCAAGTAAAAGTAAAGACACCACCACCTGTTCCTTCATAAGCGGCAGTAGCACTGGCAAAACCATTACAATCAGCTGGGTCAACAGTGTCAAAACAATCCACACCAGTTACATTGGTTAAATCAAAAGCCACTTCAATTTTAGGGATGTTATTTAAGGTAATAGTCGTATCAAAGGTGCAATTATTAGCATCTATTACGGAAAGTATATAATCACCAGCAGTAGCTACTGTCAAGATAGAAGCATTTCCAACTGGGCTATTATCACTAACTGCTGTCCATTCTAAATTATAAGATTCCCCTGTCATGCTTGGCATTCCACCGATAAGATTGACAGAAATTTCTCCGTCATTGTCACCAAAACATGGTTCTTTAGTAAAATCAACTGCATTCGTTTGAATTGGGGCAGGCGCACTAACAATGGCGGTATCTACCGTCGCACATTGGTCAGAATCAATAATGGTGACGATAAAGGTATCAGGATTAACATTATTGGCATTCGGACTATTTAAATTTATATCATGTGACCATCGGTATTCTTGGATGGTAACACCTGCTCGTCCAGGAACGGCAATAACCTGTAAATCTGCATTATCTGTAGCACAAAGTACCGCCACATCTTCAAAGAATTGAATTTCTGGTGGGGGAGGCGTACCAATAACGGTATCAATGGTAGTTGCACAACCATTATTATCATTGACGGTTAATCTAATTGGTCCCGAATCTAAACCAGTTGCAGTAGGGGTATTTTGTAACACCATTCCTGCCGTATCGCTCCATACATATAGGTAATCAGCAAGTGGAGTTCCACCAATAACAGTAGCTGTTGCAGCACCATCTGGAGTTGGTAAATTACAAGAAGTTAGTGGGGTAATGTCTATATTGTCTATTTTAAGGGAATCAGGTTCAATAATTTCAAAAGTTCTTACTGTTTGACAGCCAGGAAGTGCGGAATTAGTTAGGGTAACAGAATAAGTACCAGCAGCTAAACTATCAGCTAGACTACTACGTGTTACTGAGTTATCAATATTGGTTACATTGGGTGACCAATCAAAACTATAAGTATTCGGCCCTGTTATTGGTGCACCATCAAAACTAGCCGTTACATCTACATTTCCATTTGAAAAGCCAAAGCATTGGACATCATTTAAGGTAGGAACATTTATTATCAGATTTCTTTCTGCCATTAAATCAAGCGAGTCTATCAGAGAACAGCCTCCACCGTCGGTAACCGTATAAAGGTATTTACCAGATACAATATTAATATTAAGGGCTTCGTCATTTCCATCTGACCAGGCAAAAGAAAAGGGACCATTTCCACCAACAATATCGCTGACGTCGATAGCACCATCGGCTACACCAGAACAGGTCGGCATTACTTGAGTTGGCGTTACGACCAAGGCAGCGGGTTGGGTTAATGTTCCAGAGTCATCGACAGAACAACCATTATTACTGATTGCGACAACTTGATAATTTCCAGATGCCAATCCTACTGCATTTCTTTCTCTAGAAATAGTATCCCCATTAACATCTATCCAAAGGAAGTTATAAGAACTTAAATCTGTTAGAATAACACCATTTAGCGCAACTTCTGCCTCCATTTCTCCATTACTGTCTCCATTACAAACAGGTGGAGAAACAGTCACTACATTTACCCCTAAATTAGCCTCATTAATGGTAATTGGCCCAAGTCTACCTGTAAATTTTCTATCTGCTCCTATACCTCCATCAAATACTTCATAACGATAATCTCCTGGAGCAAGATTAGTAATGGTCGCAATACCATCTTGTTCGTTTATCATAATAGGCCCATCAACAGCGCCATTTTCATCTATCCAGGTTAGTTCATAAGGAGGCGTGCCTCCTAATACTTGAACAGAAAAGCTACCATTATTATCTCCAGGACAAGCATTTTTTAGAGAGTCTGCAATGACTAGCGTATTTAATGCATTGACATCCGTTACAATAATTGGTTGACCATTATTTTCAGGATCATCAGGAAAATCCAGATCCGTTCCACCACCAGCAGCAGAGATAACATCAGGTGGATTATTTGATCCTGGCCTAGGGTCTGAGGTACAGAATTCAACAGTCGTTTCTCCTGTACCAACTCCTTTAGCTATGAAGCAGACACTAAATAAAATTGATCCGTCTGGATAAGTTGTTCCTGCAGTAAAATCTTGGCTTAAAGTACTCGGAATAAGTGCACCATTATCGGCTAGGGTTTCTCCAAAAAGCCAAGTTCCATCAATCTGATTCGTTACCCTTTGAAAGTCAAGGACAGCGGTATCCCAACAGATAAAAAAGGTGCTTCCGATAATACTATCATAATTTTCTGTCGTTATATTTACACAGAATTCTTGTGGATCGGCTTCATTGAAGGTAACACCAGGAGGGCTTTCTATCTTTATAACTAATGGATTCTCTGACACCACAAACTGATCCATGACAATAGTGGTATCTATGCCACAACCTCTGCCATCTGATAGAGAGATATTATAACTCCCAGGTGAAGGGACAGAGATGATTGGAAAACCACGATGATTTAGGTCACCACTAACAACACTCCCACGAATACTAGGGTCAGCAGTGTTAACAATATTAATGGTATAATTTTGAGTAGCATCAAATTCAGGTAAACCACCAGCAAGATTTAATCTAGCTTGGCTACCGTCTCCACCAAAAGGATAAGTCAAATTGATGAATTCTATAGGGTTTAAATAGACAACCGAGAACCATTGGTCTAAATCAATGGAAACACATGGTCCATCAGGTGTACCCTCATAGACAAAAGTATCATTAACAATTCCATCAAAAGTAATAGGCGCAAACCACCATTGAACAGGGGCACCATTATTGGTACTTTGTGGATTGCCAAGGTTTCTAAAAGTAGTATTGCCACTAAAAGGATCATCAAAATCAATGGCCAAGGTCATTTCGCCAGAGGTTGAAGGATTCCCAAATAAACAAAAATCATTTAGAATGGTCGCAATATCTGGGCCATCAATACCCGTAACATTAGCACCAGAATTAGGGTCACAACTGTAGACCGCAAAACCTACTCCTGGTTGGGTAGTGCCATCAGGGTCACCCGCAAAGGTAGCTCCGTTACCAATATTTTCAATATCAAAAGAATCATTGGCACAAAGAAAAATCGTTTCCTCAATACCCACTGGGGAATTACTCATCCCATTTACTCTGGGGACTGTTCCAAAAGTAATAGGGCCACCAACATCATTATCTGCACATTGGACTCTAGGCGAAGCACTATTGCCTTGACGTAGATTAATTTTGGAAGTACGAAGATCTTGCGCCATAGCCGAAACGACAAAGAACAAGGATAATGCAAAAGGGATTATGCGTTTACACATCAAATGGAATGATTTAAAGGACAAAATTAGTTGATAGTAAAGGATATTAGTCGTCATAAGAGTTGTAGTGCAAGGTTAATATTAACCTTGCATAACTTTTAATAACGCCTAATAACTTTTTTATTTTTATTGGAATTTCAGGAACGATAAAAAGAACGCCCACTAATACCTTTTATTGTTTCTAAAATAAGGTATTCCGAGGAATGTCAGCTATCCGTAATTTGTAAAAACGGTGGAAAATCCGTAGGGGTACATGAAATGACAAATTAAAAATGTTTTAAATCATTTTTAATTGATTATCAAGTGTCTGTAAAGATGTAATGTGGATGATTAAATAGGTTTGATAGGACGCTTTTCTATTAGT
Organism: Bacteroidota bacterium; assembly: GCA_017857395.1. Classification (GTDB taxonomy): domain Bacteria; phylum Bacteroidota; class Bacteroidia; order Chitinophagales; family Saprospiraceae; genus JAFMDF01. The sequence continues at coordinate 32,289 of JAFMDF010000068.1, forward strand.
TTGCAAAAATAGTTTTTTTTAATATTTGTTGCAGGGGTTTGTGTAAATAAATTTAGGTTTGTCAGATATGCGGCAAGAAAGGTGGAGCGATTTCAAGGCGAAGAGTCAGAAAAGGAATAAACGATTTTCTTACTTTTACATTTTGACTTTTCAATTTTACATTTTAAATTTAAAAGTGAAGCAGATTAGATAATACTTATAATATGAGAAAATCAACCAAAAAAGACCTTTCCAAGTACCTCAAACAAAGCAGTAAAGCCGACTTAGAAAAGGAGGTGAAAAAACTCTATGATAAATTTAGTGAAGTGAAAAAGTATTATGAAATGGAATTTACGGAAGATACCACTAAAATTGTCAAGGAATATAAAAAGAAATTGTACAAAGAATATTTTACAAGTCGAGGAGCACCTGGAAAAGGGAGTAGTAATGCTAGTCGAAAAGTAATTACGGATTTTAAAAAGATAGCTATTTTTCAGAAAGATGTCATCGACCTTTTATTATATCGAGTCGAAATCATGCTTGATTATGCAGATTATGGAGATTTAAACGAAGCATTTTATAATTCTTTAACCCGTTCCTTTGATGAAGCTTGTCAGCTAATTGCGAATGAACGATTGGAGGAGGCGTTTAAAGATAATTGCGAACGACTGTTGCAAGCATCTTATAGTGTTGGTTGGGGCGTGTATGATGCGATGAGTTATAGTTATGATCAAGTAATGTGAGTTATATGATTGACTTGATATTTTCAGGTCTTCAGACTGGAAATGGGCATCCTGTCTAACGGCTGTTTCATTCTAGGTCTTATTGGGCGGCAATTTCCTATTACCGCCCAATAAGACCTAGAATGAAACAGCCGTTCACCTCGTCGTCTCCAGTCTGGAGAGCGTCTATAATATTTGATTTACTTTTTTGAAAATTCAACATCAATCTTTAATTTTTCGAGCCAACCGAAACTCCGACCCTTCTTTCCATTGCGGATAAATTGCCTCATTCGCTAATCGTTGTCCCATTGAAAAGTATAACTGCGCATCTTCTACCGCACCCGTTAAATCCCAATCAGGAGCATATTCATCACTTGGTTGATGGTAATTAGCTTTGGTATATATATCTGCTTGTGTCTTAGCATATTCTTTTCCTTTCAAGCGATGGTCATAACGCCCTGATCCATAAAAAGCAGGAACACCAACTTTAGCAAAGTTAAAATGGTCAGAACGGAAAAAGTACCCTTTCTCAGGTTGTTGGTCTGCAATAACATACCGACCTTGTTTTTTAGCCTCGGTGGCAGCTAATTTATCCAATTCCGAATGCCCTAAACCTGTAATCGTCAAATCTTTCATTGAACCATGAACATTCGCCCCATCTTTGTTTAAGTTGGCAATGGTTTTTTCTAAAGGATAAATCGGATTTTCTGCATACCATTGAGATCCCAATAAACCTTGTTCTTCTGCGGTAACTGCTAAGAAAATAATCGAACGCTTAGGTTTTTCTTTGGACTCCGTAAATGCCTTAGCAATCGCCATAAAAGTAGCCATACCACTTGCATTATCTAAGGCGCCATTATAAATAGAGTCTCCATGACCCTAATTCTGCCAGAACATTTTGTAAGTAGGTCGAATCAATTGTTGTGGTAGCGGCTTGTTCACCAATTGATTGCTGTTGACAACTAGAAAATGCCGCAAAAAATACGGAAATAATTAAAAAAAGAAAAATATTATTATAATTCATATTGTAATTTTAAAAATAATTTTTTACCTTGTTTCTCGAAAGAATAATTAACCATTTTATTACCCTCCCTCCTATAAAACTATACTTACCCATTGTAAAAGAAAGC
>JAFMDF010000383.1 GCA_017857395.1 Bacteroidota bacterium
TATTTCGTGTAATTTATGTATTAATCAAAAATTTGAGCGAACCTAGCGTTAAAAGCTATAAATAAAATATAAATTGAAAATTTTAAATTAAAAATTGAAGATTTTCAATAAGTTCTTTTATATTTGCACCCGCTTCCTAAAAAAGCGAAATTTGGTAATTGTAGCTCAGTTGGTTAGAGCACCGGTTTGTGGTTCCGGGGGTCGCGGGTTCGAATCCCGTCTTTTACCCAAAAATATAGCCTAACTTCTTTGAAGTTGGGCTTTTTTTGTACTTAATTATTAAGCATTTTTAATTTTACTACCCCTACTTTTCCTTGTTCAATCATTCTTCTATTCACTGCTTTATAAGCCTACCACCTGAGATAATAGAATCCATATATGTGATAAAAATACGTTCCAATTTTATAAATAATTTCACATAGAGGATTCTCTTTAAGTGGTCTAAGCGTATCCACTCTTTAGGATGCAAAACTAGAAGACTTAGCACTAATAACAAATCTATATAGGTTAAGATAAAATCCATAGCCGTCAGGTTAACGATTTAATTCAGGTTTTTTTTATAGCTAATTAGGTTAAAACCTAAAAAATATTGGTTTGAAGATTTTATATTCAAACATCGACACCTGCATAAATCGTTGACTATCAGACTTATCACCAATAACAAACCTATGTGGGGCTAAGATAAAATCTTAAAAAGGGAAAGATTAAAAACAATATTTGCACGTTTTAGGTCAAAAAAGGGGTGCTGTCTTGAGAAGACAGCACCTTAACCCAAAAAACCAAATGAAAACAAATTCTTATATATCTTTAATGTAGGTACATTTTATATGTTAGAAAGAGTATTAATCTAATACTGCTTTACAGTGCGAAGATATAAAACTTATTTTAGAAATCAAAACAAAATATCAATAAAATAACTTAAGATAATAATTTAAAGCTTTTTGTCTTATTCTTTTCTCTTTTGAAAAGTCTAAATTCGCTGGCACAAATATAGAACATTCAATTGAAAAAAAAAGTTTAATTGAATAATTATTTTTTATTTTTTTTAAGTCTATGAAAAATAAGGCTAAATCGCTAAAAAAAAATTGGTACATACTCAAAAGTAATCGATTATTCTCTAAAAATAAAAATTGCCCTTCGTTTCTTAATTTATTTAAACATCCCCAGCTACTGGCAGGCAAAGAATCAAAAAATCAAAAGGTTTCCCTCCTTCAATATAGAAAAATTAAACATTCTACCTCAAGCCCTGAAATTTAGAAGAAAACCCTTATTCAAAATTATTTATTCCTAAAATACCATCTTTTAATTCCTTACTTTTATCGCTTTTTTGAATAGGCTCATTTTTCGATGATAGATAAAACAAAAATAGTAGGCAAAACGGTAAATGGTTTAGTACATCTTTTCCCTAGTCAAATAGGCCGATTGATGCTTAATTTATTTTGTCGTCCAATGAAAGGTAAGATTTTCACCAAAAAAGAGCAATTATTTCTAGAACAGAGTACCTGGATACCGCTTTATCTAAATGATAAAAAAATCCAGTGCTACACTTGGGGACAAGGCGAACGAAAAATACTATTGGCGCATGGTTTTAATTCAAATGCTAGTAGGTGGCGTTTATTAATCAATCTTTTAGTCACTGCTAATTATCAAGTAATCGCCTTGGATATACCCGCTCATGGAAATTCTGATTGGAAACGAGTGAATGGTTTATTATATGCACAAGTGATAGAAGTCGTTATGAATCATTTTAAACCTCATCATATTGTAGGACACTCTTTTGCGGGTATTGCTTTCGCATACTATTTTTCTAAGATGGCGTATGTACCTGTTGAAAGAATGATATTAATGGGCGTTCCTAATGAATTAACAGATGTTACCAATGTTTTCTTTCAGATTATCAATGCTAATGAAAAAGTACAGGCTGCTTATTATAAAGCTTTTTACGAAAAATTTGGATATGATGCCAATTATTTTACCTTGTCCAAACTTTTAGAAGCCATCTCCTACCCTACCCTAATTATTCACGATGAAAATGATGAGGTAGCTTCTTTTGAAGGTGCACAAGTACTTCAACATTCCATGAAAAATGCTACCTTTTTTCCGACTAAAAAACTCGGTCATAGTTTGCAAGGAAGTATTGTTTTTAAAGAAGTACTACATTTTTTAACGTAAAATCAAGCATCCGGTTGGAAACCTGCTAGTTTCAATTACCGGGGCATTGTTAAACCAAATTGACTCGCTTTCAATGCTCCTTGTTAATTTGCACCAACTCCTAATTATATTAAAATTTGACCTTGAGGATAAAATAGGTTTACGATTACCTTATAACCTCATGACCTTGTAACCTTAAATATGGAACCCATAAAAATAGAATTACCGACGATTTTTGAAGGTATGACCGTAAATGCTTGGCTTTTTAAAGGCTCTGAACCGACCTTAATTGACTGCGGTGAAAAAACCGACAAATTATGGGATGCCCTAATTGACGGGTTAAAAATTAATGGTTTAGGCATTCAAGACCTAAAAAAAGTGATTATTACCCATGCCCATTTAGATCATATTGGGATGGCTAAAAAAATAACGGACCATTCTGATGCCACCATCTGGGTGAGTGAGTATGTATACGATTGGGCGACTGACCTTAAAACCATGTTGGATAGGCGAACCGCAGCTATCATGGAAATCATGCATAAAAATTATCCTAACAAATTAATCAAGGAATATTTTAGTTTTGGTTATGAGGCTTTAGTGCCTTATTGGGATGAAATACCAAAAGATAGAATCCAAGTATTTCCAATGGAAGGGCAATTAAATTTTGGTGGCGATGATTGGGATATTATTTACACTCCTGGTCATTGTATCAATCAGACCTGTTTTCACAATCCAAAAAATGGGTATTTTATATCCGCCGATATGTTGCTAAGAATCATTCCCAATCCAATTATTGATGCTGGTTTGCAGCCCCCTTATGCTAGGGTCAAAAGTTTGGTGATGCAATTAGCCTCTTACGAAAAAATAGCAAAACTAAATATTACGAAAACTTTTCCTGGGCATTTTGATATTATTGATAATGCACCCGAACTTATTGAAAAGCAAGTGCAAAAAATTCGACTTAGAACCGAAAAATGCTTTACCTTAATTCAAGATGGCATTCATTCGGCGATTGATTTAGCGAATGGCATTTATCCGAATAGAATCAATAATGCTACCTTATTTATGGTGATTGGATTTTTGGATATTTTGCAAGAGGAAGGTCGGATTGATGCTATAGAAAAAGAAGGTTTGCTTCATTATTATGATAAAAAGAGAGCAGTATCAAAAGTATAAAACAGTAAATAATATTTCTTTCTACCACTTAGTCGTATAAGTCCATTTAAGTATTATTTATGGCACTACAGTAAAAAGTATGGGTATCTAAAAATGTGAAATAAAAACAAAAAATCAATCATGCGCCTTTTAAAAATAATACTATCGACGCTTTTAATTTTAGCCGTACTAGCTGCTGGCTTATTTTATTATTCCCTCAATAATCATGTTAGCATTGGTGAATATGAAAAACTATATGAAGGCGTAGATACTAATCCAAATAACTCCGATATTAAAATTCAATTTGCTGGCGTAAGTACCCTCATCATTTCTGATGATTCTACGACTATAATGACAGATGGCTTCTTTAGTCGTTTTCCATCTTGGGATATGCTCTTTGGAGAAATTGAACCACAAAAAGAAGACATCAAATGGGCAGTTGATAAATTAGCCATGGATAAATTGGATGCTGTTTTAGTCGTTCATTCTCATTTTGACCATGCTATGGATGCGCCAGAAGTCGCTAAATTAACAGGCGCACCGATGTATGGGTCTGAAAGCACGGCTAATATTGGTAGAGGTTGGGATTTACCAGAAAATCAAATTAAGATATTCCAAGATAGACAGCCTATGCAATTTGGCAAATTTAAGATTACCCCTATTTTATCAAATCATTTTGTTTTTGCCAATGCCGCCGTAAAAGAACAAGCTTTAGGTGGTAACCAAGAAATTACTGCACCCTTAGTTCCTCCAGTTTCTGCCTTGGAGTATAAAATGGGTGGCGCTTACAGTTTTTTATTTGAGCACCCAAGAGGTAATTTTCTATTACAAAGTAGTGCAGGTTGGAAAGCTGGTAGTTTAGATGGAATTAAAGTAGATAAAGTTATTTTAGGAATTGGTGGCTTAGGTTCGCAAACTTTGGATTACCAAACTACTTATTTTAAAGAATTAGTGGATGCCGTAAATGCCAAACATATTTATTTAATCCATTGGGATGCCTTCGCTGGGTCTATTCGCCAACCTATCCAAGGACCATCCCTATTTTTAGATTGGTATGCCAGTTCAACTATCAAAGGTTTTGAAGCAGTAGAACGAGAAGCCGCTAAACGGCCCAATTTAAAAGTTAATTTATTACCACAATGGGAAAAGGTAAAGTTGTAAATGAGTGATGAGTGATGCGTTATAAATGATGAGTGACGAGTGATAATCAAATCAATTTAGCCTTGAAAAGGCGATATATCGTAACATGAGGTGTAAACCCTATGAAATTGTAGCATGGGATGTAAATCTTACGAAAAAATAAGCAATGAATAAACTATTAATAGCCAACAGAGGAGAAATAGCCATCCGAATCATTAACGCTGCTTATGATTTGGAAATGGAAACGGTTACCATCTATTCAGCAGATGATAAAACCGCTTTGCATACCAAAAAATCGGATGAAAGTTATCCTTTAAAAGGAAATGGTGCAGTTGCTTATTTAGACATTCCACAAATCATTAAAATTGCTGAAAAGTCGGGTTGTAATTACCTCCATCCAGGCTATGGTTTTTTAAGTGAAAATGCCCAATTGGCAAAGGCATGTTCAGAAGCAGGGATTATCTTTGTGGGCCCAAACAGCAAAACCTTAAAACTCTTTGGCAATAAGACTAAAGCTAGAGCATTTGCTAAAAAGGTAGGTATTCCGCTGATTCCAGGCACTAATGAGGCAACCAGTTTAAAAGAAGTAAAAGCCTTTTTTAAATCCTTGCCAGTTGGGTCAAAAATAATGATAAAGTCCATGGCTGGCGGAGGCGGTCGAGGTATGAGAATTGTTGGTCAGTATAACGCTATTGAAAAGGCTTATCAGCAATGCCAATCGGAAGCACAAAAAGCCTTTGGCAATGACCAAATTTATGTGGAAAAATACTTGCCTGAAGCTCGGCATATCGAGGTACAAATCCTAGGAGATGGACATGCAGTCACTCATCTTTGGGAAAGGGAATGTAGTCTGCAAAGACAACAGCAAAAGTTAGTGGAAATAGCGCCTTGTCCCAATCTGAATCCCGATTTACGGCAACAGTTAATTGATGCGGCTATTCAATTAGCTAAAGCTGTTAATTATGAAAACGCAGGCACTTTTGAATTCTTAATAGAAGGAATTGATTTAACTAAAAAAACACCTTTTTATTTTCTTGAAGTCAATCCAAGAATACAAGTAGAACATACCATCACAGAGGAAGTAACAGGAATTGATATCGTCAAATTTCAGTTGAATCAAGCCATGGGCTATTCTTTAAAGGAGTTAGGCTTAAAACAAAATCAAATTCCAAAACCGAAAGGATTTGCTATTCAAGCAAGAATCAATATGGAAACGATTGATAACCAAGGAAATATTTTAGCTAAAACGGGGCAACTGAGTCATTTTACTTTGCCGTTTGGAAAAGGCGTTAGAATAGAAACTGCTGGCTATGTTGGTTATGCAAATAGTCCGAATTTCGATACGCTTTTAGCAAAATTAATTATTCATACCAAAGCAGATAATTTCAAAAAAGCCATAAAAAAACTTTATCGAAAATTAGGCGAATGTCGCATTGAAGGAATTGGGACCAATCTATTTTTTTTACAAAACATTTTACAAAATAAACAGGTTGTTAACAATGAATTCCATACCCAATTTATTATTGAGAACCTAACTGATTTATTAGCTCCATCAACTAATCAGCATCCACAATATTTTTTCAAAAAAACAGAAAAATTTACACAAAAAAAAGTAGTTAATGACTATTTGCCTGCAGGAATAATAGCCATCAAAACACCAATGCCTGGAAGCGTAATTAGCATTGATGTAAAAGCAGGTGAGCAGATAAAAATCGGGCAACAATTAATGGTCATTGAAGCCATGAAAATGGAATCAGTAATCCTTGCGGAAACAGATGGAATTATTGAAAAAATTAAAGTTAAAGAAGGGGCTATCTTGTTTGAAAATGACTTCTTATTTTTTGTTAAAAAAGTCGCTAATAATTCTACAGAAAATAGGTTACAACAAGATTTTGATTTAACTAAAATTCGACCAGAATTGCAAGAATTACAAACTCGAAAAGCATTTCAATTAGACGAGAATCGACCCATTGCTATTAGTAAAAGAAAGAAGAAAGGCAAACAAACAGCTAGAGAAAATATTGCGCAATTATGTGATGCAGATTCCTTTTTAGAATATGGTTCACTGATAGTTGCGGCTCAAAGAAGTCGTCGAACATTAGACGATTTAGTAAAAAATACCCCAGCCGATGGGATTATTACTGGAATTGGAGAGATAAATAATGACTTATTTGAAGCAGCCGATGCAAAATGTATGATTCTTTGTTATGATTATACGGTATTAGCAGGCACTCAAGGTATGTTTGGGCATCAAAAAACCGATAGGGTTTTAGAAGTCGCTCATAGCGCTCAACTACCTATTATTTTATTTGCGGAAGGTGGTGGTGGCAGACCAGGAGATACAGACTTTCAGGGTATTGGAGGATTGCATGTCAAGACTTTTGCCATGTTTGCCAAACTAAATGGTATCGCTCCAAGAATCGCCATTGTCTCCGGTTACTGCTTTGCTGGAAATGCTGCCTTAGCAGGTTGTGCAGATGTCATTATTGCTACCAAAGATACCTCTATTGGTATGGGCGGTCCAGCGATGATAGAAGGTGGTGGTTTAGGTAAATATCATCCAAAAGAAGTTGGACCAATTGACGTACAAAGTAAAAATGGGGTATTGGACATAATAGTTAAAGATGAAAAGGCAGCTATTATTGCTGCTAAAAAATACCTTTCCTATTTTCAAGGCCCCATCAAAGAATGGGCTTGTGAAGACCAAAAGACTTTAAGACATTTAATTCCCGAAAATCGGAGACGAGTTTATGATATTCGGCAAGTCATCCAATATTTAGCGGATAAAGATTCTGTGTTGGAATTGCGTAAAGATTTTGCCCTTGGTGTTATTACCGCATTCATCAGAATTGAAGGAAAACCAATAGGTTTAATTGCCAACAATCCTAAACATTTAGGTGGTGCATTAGATGCAGAAGGCTCAGGTAAAGCAGCTCGATTTATGCAGCTATGCGATGTTTATCAAATTCCGATGGTTTCTCTTTGTGATACACCTGGTTTTATGGTAGGGCCAGAAGCAGAAAAAACGGGTCTGGTTCGACATACCGCACGTCTTTTTACAGCGGGCGCTAAAATTTCTATCCCTTTTTTCACGATTGTTTTACGTAAAGCTTATGGTTTAGGCTCTATGGGCATGGCAGCAGGTGGTATGCATGAACCGTTTTTTACCGTTTCTTGGCCAACAGGTGAATTTGGAGGAATGGGCTTAGAAGGTGCAGTTAGATTAGGCTATAGAAAGGAATTAGAAGCAGTAGAAGATTTAGTAGAACGAGAAGCTTTGTTCCAAAAAATGGTCGCCAAATCTTATAAACATGGTAAAGCTATTAATACGGGTGCTTATTTAGAAATAGATGAAGTTATTGATCCAATGGATACTCGAAAATGGATAGTTAATGGATTGTTGTCAAATCAAATCAATAAAAAAGAGTCCGAAAAAGGAAGGGGTTTTGTGGATACTTGGTAGGCAAACAGTAAGCAGTAACAATAGGCAGTAAATCTTAATTTTCAATACCTATATTCCATAACACCATAATCACTTGACTAACCTCAAAAAAATTACCGATTTTTGACTACTAATTGGCTTAATCCTTTGTTGATTACCCGATAAATTCATTTTATTTTGATAATTACGCTAGGTTCGCCCAAAATTAGTTAATAAAATAAAATATTATCAAAATAA
>JAFMDF010000384.1 GCA_017857395.1 Bacteroidota bacterium
ATTACAACCATTTTTTACGTAATTTGTTGACTATCAATGTCGAACAAGTCTATTAGGAATAGTTCCTTGAGAGGCCAAATTTGTATACCCTATCCGAAAACCACCTAAATCGTTCCCTCCTGTAAGCGCAATGCTATTAGTCCGAGTAAAGCCCGTCTCAAAAAATGCGCTATAATCATTTGCTGGGGCAACCCAAGGTCGAGTCTCCTTATAAGTAGCTGGATTATCTGCATCCCAAGAATCCCAATGTCTTACCAAAAGATTTGGGTCATATTTGGGTCCCCAAGCACCATCTTTGGAATAAGCTGGATACAAATAAGTTTGGCCATCTTGATTCACTTCAAAAAATCCATGGTCTGTGCCCGGATTAGCGGCTCCTCCACCATACTGCCGTTGATGTGGGATTAAATTCCTAACTTCATCAAAATTAAATTGGGAATTCACTTCTATCCCTAATCCGTTCTTCCCTCTTCCCCCTTTGGTAACAATCTGAATCACACCATTGGCGCCTCGTTGTCCATATAATGCAGTTGCGGCAGCCCCTTTTAAAACGGTAATAGATTCAACACTCTCAGGATCTATGTCTTGGGCAGCATTGCCATAATCATAGGCAGATGAACCACCAAAACCTCTTTCCTGAGAACTCCCCGAACGACTACTATTATCAATAGGTACACCATCCACTACAAATAAGGGTTGGTTGTTGCCCAAAAAAGAATTAGCGCCTCTGATCGTAATTCTGGAAGAACCACCCAATGTAGAAGGACTCCCTCCTATCTGTACGCCTGCAATCCTTCCTTGCAAAGCATTCACAAGGTTGGTCTCTTTGGCTTTTGCTATTTCTGCTCCATCTATTTGTGTAATAGCATAGCCCAGCGATTTAGATTCTCTGGTTATACCGAGAGCCGTTACGACAACTTCTGATAATTGCACCCCCTCTTCCAATTTAATATCTAATACATTTGACGCGCCAATAGGAAATTCTTGCGCCTGATACCCTGTATAAGAAAATACAAGTATGGCATTTTCCTGGACATCGATGGCATAGTTCCCATCAAGATCTGTAACTGTTCCATTAGAGGTGCTTTTTTCTAAAATGGTTGCCCCTATGATTGGGATACCATTTATATCCAACACCGTTCCTGTAATGCTGCGTTGAGCAGACAAATAACCGACCATTAAAAGGCAGGCAAATACCGACTGAAGTTTAAATTTCATAAAATTGTTTTTAAATGTAAAAAAAATTCAATAAGCGTGATTAGTATTTATTGTACTCACAAAGCGTAGATTTATCATTCAAAGGCCCCTCTAGGTCATTCGTTTTTTGTAATCCTATTGCAGTTATTTTGAATAATAGACTTATTACCCTTTGAAAATGGCTATATGAAATTTAGATTTTTCAAAGGATAACAAGTCTAATATAAATTTCCCCATTCTTAAAGTATAGCAGCGCCCAAAGGCGCTGCTACCCAATTCGGATTCGTATAAAATAGCGTATTAGAATCACTAGTCGTTTAATAGCCTGGATTCTGTTCCATAGCATGATTCGTATCTATCTCAAATTGAGGGATAGGCAAAGTAAGACTTGGGTCATCCCAAACTAGACCAGCTACCGTTCCCTTTGTTCTTTTGATGTTATCTATAAAAAAGTCTTCAAAACCTAGTTCTAATTGGCGTTCTTTGAGTATTACATTTTTAATACAAAAAAGTCTCCCCCAACCACTTCTCATTCTTCAAAATCTTATAAAAAGGTTGTAAATAAAACCGCATTTCCTTCTTTTCATTCGCATCCAATAAAGGGCAATCTTTAAAACATTGGAAGCCTGTTTTACGCAAATTTAAAAACGCTGCAGCTGTCTGTTGCAAACCTTCCACGCTGGCACATTTCCCCAAAGCAACTCGATTTTCGGGGTTGTTTTCAGCCTCCATTATTGGAATATGCTTCATATAAGGCGGGTTAGCAAAAGCGGTAAAATCAAAATCATAAGGCACGACGGTCAATTTATCTGCACCTTCTTTTTGTACAAATTTGAGGTTCTTTGCCAATTCTATATTCCAATCAGTATTGCCAATCATGTAATTAAAAAAGAGGGTTTTATTATAGGGTGCTTCTGCAAATTGATGGACTTCTTTGCCCATGCCTTCGACAATATGCCCGCCAATTCGATGTGCCATTTCGTGGGTATTCTCAATTAGGAAAGCATATTCTCTATACTTTCTTTTACGGTCTTCGCTATCCACATAAACCACTTCCATTAGATGAACTTTAAAACCATCCTCAGTGAGTTCGTTGTGCATTTTATACGTCCAATATTCCTTTAATAGGGCTTGTCTATTTTCTTCATCTAATAAGCAATGAGTGACTAATTTCAGTTTATCATATTTCGGAAAAAGTCCCCATTTTTTTAGCGTTGCTTTCGGAAAGTCTATCCAAATTGGTGGCAAATCACAGGTTTTTCGACGAAATTTTCCTCTTGCTGCAATTTTAATCGGCAATTTTATCAGCTCTAAGTTTTTGCCAGAAGTAATGACAAAAGCATCTTGGTCTTTTCCAGCCACTTTATTGAGCATCAAAGAATCCAAATTGGTTTTGATGAGCATTTTTTGATAGCCTTGTAGGTGCTGAAAGACAGTTTTTATATCCCCAAAATCGGGTCGATTTGCTAGCGTATCTGTCTGAGCAGACATTATAATAGTCGCTAATAAACTACTTAAAAAGCATATGGTTTTTGAGGCATTTTTCATAATTTTTATTTTTGGAGCTGAGTTTACAAGGTAGCTTTTTCAGGGATAATTATGTAGCATTTTTTTTTTATTTTTCTGGATTTTTTTAACATTTTTCTGGATAATCCCTTCATTTCTCTGTCATATTTACCACCCCATCCCAATCTTCCGTTACTCCTTGTACCAAATAAATAGGTATTTAATCGCAACGTGACGAATTCCTTTATTGTGTTTTTTATCATAATACATCCAGTTATAGTCAACAACAAAGATGCGAAAACTATCTGTCCTCAACTTGCACTTATATTGTAATTACTTGCACTTATCTTGCACGGGGGACAAAATTGACAGCATAAACAGTCTATTAGGCATCAACTACCAATTATTTCATCACCATCTCTTCTACGCCGTTCCAATCAACTGTCACGCCATTCACAATAAAATGTACCGACTTATCTAAATAATATTGTGCTGCTTTATCGCTTTCATGGATAACTAAAACCTGTTTAAAACATTCCGCTGCTTTTCCAAATTTTCGGTCTGCATAAAACGAAATAGCTTTTTCAAAAATTGGGCGAGTCTTCGCTTTTAATTTTTTAATCTTGGCAGATTCACCTTCATATAAATCATAGATTCTCAAGGCTTTGTCCTTGCCTTTTACTTTAACTTGTCCTAAATAGCGATAAGCAAAGGAAGGTACTCCCTTATGGAGTACCTTCATGGTGTCCGATTCATTTTTCAGTACACCAGTCAACGTTTCAGGCAACTTTGAGTTGGCTGAAACACGACGCATTTCATATAAGGTTCGTTCACTTACAATTATCGCTGCCCCGAAAACCTTCGTCAAGCCTTCCATTCGTGATGCCGTATTAACCGCATCCGCAATCACCGTCGATTCATAGCGATTCTTATCGCCAATCACCCCTAGCATTAATTGGCCAGTATTCAAACCGATACCGGTTTGAATAACTGACCGTCCTTTGGTTTTTCGGTGTTTATTATAGAGGTATAATGTTTGTTGCATATCAATCGCCGCCTTTGCCGCTGCCCCATTATTATCTAAAAATAAAGCCATTAAGCCATCTCCTAAATATTGGCTAATAAATCCACCATGTTTTTCTATAATAGGGCCAACTCTGCCTAAATAACCATTGATAAATTTAAAATTATCTTCTGGAGACATCCCTTCCGACATGGTTGTATAAGACCGAATATCTGAAAACAGAATCGTCATCTTTGTTTGAATTTGGTCGCCTAATTGTAAATCTTCAATGCTTTTTTTTCCTAATATTTTAAGAAAATTTTTAGGCACAAAACGTTGATTCGCACGATTAATTTTTTCCAACTTTTGGCTGAATGCTCGCTCTTTTGCCAATTCGGCTTCTTTTCGTTTCACCTTTTGTCTGTTTGTCCAAACAAACCAACACATTGCGCCTATTCCTGCCAAAGCATAACCTAATTTTGCCCACCAAGTCAACCACCAAGGTGGCAGTATAATTAGTGTTATTTCGGCAGGTGTATCATTCCAGATGCCATCCGCATTGGCGGTTTTGACTTTGAAGACATAAGTGCCAGGATCTAAATTGGTATAGGTTGCTTCTCTTTTAGTGCCGACGTATTGCCAATCTTTATCGAAATTTACTAGTTGGTAGGCATATTCATTGTTTTCAGGACTTTCAAAATGAATGGCTTTAAATTCAAAAGTAATGACTTGCTTATTTGGCGGTATTCTTAATTTATTGGTGTAAGAAATATGACTCCCTAAGAAAAATTCAGATTTAGCGTTTAATTGTTCTTTTGTTTTACCAATGGCTACTGCTTGATTATCTAATTTTAGGTTGGTAATTAGTATTTCTGGTGGGATAGGGTTATCCTTAATACTATCGGGATGAAAATAATCAATCCCCATTTCTCCTTCCACAAAAATAAAGCCATTGAAAGGGCTTTGATAATGAGCAAAAGCATTATATCCTTTATTTTTCAACCCATCCTTATGAGAATAATGACGAAAAGTCTCTGTTTTAGGGTCAAATTTATTTAATCCTTGAAAACTATGAATCCAAAATTGACCATTATTGGTAGGGTAAATAGAGATTATTCCGTTATCTGTTAATCCATCTCTTACGGTATAATAGTCAAAAATTCCTTTCTCTCTATCCATTTTATTTAAACCACCACCATAAGTGGCTATCCAAAAATCACCCTCTGGGGACTCATAAATACCAAATGCTGTATGTTCACTTATGCTGGAAGTGTCATCAGGGTCATGGCTGTAATTAGTAAAAGTTTCTGAGGTATAATCAAATTTACATAAGCCATTTCTTGTAGAAACCCAAAGGGTCTCTTGACTATCTACAAAAAGTATGCGCACATTATTTGAAACCAAACTTTTGTTATCCTTAGGATTCCACGTATAATGTTTAAAAGCTTGAGTGGTAGGATTATATCTAAACACTCCATTTCCCCAAGTACTTATCCACATATCTCCATAAGCATCTTCAAGTATATCTCCAATCATATTACCGTGTCCTGGATAAGGGAGTTCACCTGGCAGTTTTAAAAATTGGAATTGCTGCGCTAAAGAATCATAAATAAATACATCCCCTCCATTCATGCCCATCCAAATCAAACCCTTATTATCTCGATAATAGCAAATAGTTCCTGTATTCCATTGATTAAGGTTAGTCGTCGGCTTAAAGGGAAATGGTCTCTTTTTATTATTGAGGTAATCAATTTCCATCAAGCTATTTTTTTCCCATAAAAGCAATTTTCCCGCTTCTATCTCAAAAGGTTCTCTAATAAAAAGGGAAGTATTTTTTTTATCTGTAGGAATATAATTAAATTTTTTTCTATACGGTTTATAGATATTTATTCCTCCCCTTGTTCCTACCCAAATATTGCCAAAATTATCTTCTTCAATTTTGCCAATAACATTACTACTTAGACTCTTCTCATTATTAGGGTCATGGGTAATTTTTTGATAAGATTGGTTTTGGTGGTTATAAATAAAAAGTCCTTCCTGTGTTCCCAACCAATCCCTGCCATTTCTGTCTTTTATTTCACCATTGGTAATTAGCGTTCTATTGGGCAAATGATATGCTGGAAAGTCCTCAAGCGGTTGCAATAACTTCGTTTTCGGATTAAAAAGGTGCAATTGTTTATCTGACCCTATCCACAAATTCCCTTCTGGATTTTCCATTACATAATAAACCTCCTGTGTATTGGGCTTCTTTAAATGCTTTTCATAATACTCAAAATCATCTTTTTCAGCATTATAGGTATAAAAACCTGAATGTCTAATAAAGAGGATTAAACCGTTTTTCATTTCAAAATGATGCCGAATAGAATCCATAAACATTTTCCCCGAATGTTCTCGATGATGGGAATGGTCGTATTGCTTCTTTTTCAGATCATATTTACACAATCTATCTCCCTTAGTAATAGTCCACAAATAGCCATCAGAAAAGCCTACTGGATAGGAATAATCTAATTTGAGGTCTACACCCGTTGTTTGCTCGTGAAAAATTCGCTCAAAAGTCTCTGTTTTAGGGTCATACTTATTCAAACCATTTTGGGTATGTACCCACAAATAGCCCTCTTCATCTTCCAATATCTTACTAATTTTACTATCACTTATACTAGAAGAATCTCTTGGCTCATGGGTAAATAACCGTTCATCATAGCCGTCAAATCGAAATAACCCTGCTAACGTTCCTACCCAAATATATCCTCTATTATCTTGGAATATATCATTAACTATACCCATTTCTGAGATAGCAAAATCGTCCAATAGGGTTTCAAATTGAATATTTTCTTCCTGCCCCCGCCCCAATTGCCCGAATAGCAATAAGCTCCAAAGAATTAGAATAGCCTTTTTTATACGAATCTCTCTCATAGTTGTGTGTGTTTTCTCAATAGGATAAATACCTCTAATGTGTATTTCCCTACCAATTTAAGTCATAAATAAGATTTTAGAAAAGACAAAAAAAAGCAATCCTTCCTAAAAAAATCAATAAAAAATTGATATTTATTTTGATAATTAACTGAAATTCAATACCTTGTAACCAATCTACCCCTCCATATAAAATACTATTTGAGAAAACTAAAAAGGCAACATGCGTGCAAGTAATCTAATTAAACTATTGTCCAAATTGGATAAGGAGGAGTGTAAACGTTTCGACAAATTTATCCATTCCCCCTATTTCAATTCCAATAAAGTCATCAGTCAACTTTGGGAATTGATTAGAAAATACCATCCAACATTCGATTCCAATAAATTAGAAAAGAAAAAAGTATTTCAAAAATTATTTCCACAGCAAGCATATAAGGAGGATAAAATGTGGAAATTAATGTCGCATTTAAAGGGTTTGGTGGAGCAATTTTTGGTGGTTGAAAAAAATAATAAAAATACCACTACCTATCATATACAATTGCAAGAAATTTTTTCAGAAAGGAATTTACAAGATTGGTTTGAACAGAAATCGACTAATCTCACGAGCAAATTGATTAATAACGATTCTCTAATCAATCAATTCTACCTTCACAAAATTCATGATGATTGCTACTATAATAACCATAATTTAGCTAGACAACCCAATCACCCTAATTTAACCAAGGCCTACGCTCATCTACATTATTATTATCACCTACAGCAATTGCGCTATGCTTGTGAGTGGAAATCCAGAAGTAATAGAATAGTAGAAGACTTACCTTTATTTATACAGGCCATTACCTATCGGGAACAATATGCCAAACAACCACTATATAGCCTTTATTATGATGTCTTTCTATTGTTTTCTGAAAAAGCAAAAACAATTGACTTTTTTAAAAAATTGATTTACAAATTAAAAAATCACATTGATGAAATTCCAAAAAAGCATCAGATTTCATTAATATTATATTTAATCAATTATGGCGGCAGAAAAATACAATTGGGGAAGGAGGAATATACTCCCATATTATTTGAAATATATCAGCTAGGTTTAACCAATCAGCGGTTAATATATAATGGTACTATTTCTGAAACTACCTTCATGAATATCGTTTCGATAGCCAGTAAATTAGATGCTTATGAATGGATAGAAAATTTTATCCAGGAATTTAGCCCATTTCTTTCAGCAGCAACAGCAGCTGTTGATTTAGCTTGGGCAAAAGCGCTTGTTTATCTTAGGCAGGAAAAATATGAAGAAGTCATTAAAATCGCTGACAATATTAAATTTGACACGGATATTAAAGAATTAACCAGACGTTCAATACTTGTAAGAGCTTGCTTGGGTAGTATGGTTAACGGAGATTATAGTTGGTTCAACTACATATTTTACGGAAAATATATATGTTAATAAAATTCTACC
>JAFMDF010000385.1 GCA_017857395.1 Bacteroidota bacterium
TTATAGAAAGAATAGCAGAAAAACTAAAATTAATCCCCGATTTACACAAAGACCGGGAGGGAGATTTACAAAGATTGGCTCCCAATGGAGATTTGACCAAATTTCCGCCAATGGATCAATGGGATGACTGGACAGAGTATGAAGCCAAAGCATGGCCCAAAGTAGAAAAGAAAAATTATACCATAGTACCTACCACTTGTTTTAACTGTGAATCTGCTTGTGGATTGACGGCTTATGTGGATAAGGACAAAATGGAAATTAGGAGATTTGAAGGAAATCCTTATCACCCTGGTAGCAGAGGTCGTAATTGCGCTAAAGGACCGGCTACCATTAATCAAATTACTGACCCAGATAGAATTTTATATCCACTAAAAAGAGTTGGAAAGAGAGGCGCAGGAGGATGGGAAAGAGTCACTTGGGATGAAGTATTAGACGATATTGCAGGTCGAATGCGAAAAGCCATTTTAGAAGACCGAAATAACCAGATAGCTTATCATGTAGGTCGCCCAGGACATGAAGGCTATGCCAATCGAGTAATACAAGCGTGGGGAGTCGATGGACATAATTCGCATACAAATGTTTGTTCGTCCAATGCACGTTTGGGATATAACCTTTGGTACGGCTATGACCGACCTTCCCCTGACCATGCGAATGCTAAATTTATCCTCTTAATTTCGGCGCATTTAGAAAGTGGTCATTACTTTAATCCACATGCACAGCGGATTATAGAGGCGAAGATGAAAGGGGCAAAATTGGCGACAATGGACCCTCGTTTGTCTAATACCGCCAGTATGTCGGATTATTGGATGCCGACTTATCCTGGTTCAGAGGCAGCGGTTTTATTGGCAATGGCTAAAATAATTTTAGAAGAAGAATTATATAATCGGGAGTATTTAGAAAACTGGGTCAATTGGCAAGATTATTTAGAAAATAAACATTCCGAAGTAGCCGTTACTTTTGAAAATTTTATTGCTAAGATGATTGAAGAGTATGCGGAGTTTACACCCGAATTTGCCGCAAAGGAAAGTGGGGTAAAACCAGAAACGGTGGTGGAAGTGGCTCGGCTAATTGGCGCAGCAGGCGAACAGTTTGCCTCTCATACTTGGCGAAGTGCAACCGCAGGAAATTTAGGTGGCTGGCAAGTAGCTAGATGTTTACACTTCTTGACGGTATTAACAGGAAGTGTTGGCACTAAAGGCGGAACGTCTCCGAATAGCTGGAATAAATTCAAACCTAAATTTTTCGATACCCCACCAACTCAAAAATTTTGGAATGAGTTGCACATGCCAGACGAATATCCATTGGCTTTCTTTGAAATGAGTATCCTCCTACCCTACTTTTTAAAAGAAGGAAGAGGAAAATTAGATACCTACTTCACCAGAGTATTTAATCCAGTTTGGACTTACCCTGATGGATTTTCTTGGATAGAGGCGCTTTCTGACCACGATAAAGTAGGCATGCATATCGCCATGACGCCAACTTGGAACGAAACAGCTTTCTTTGCCGATTATGTCATTCCAATGGGGCATTCTGCCGAACGACATGATTTAAATTCTTATGCGACGCATTCAGGCACTTGGATAGCCTTTAGACAACCTGTTTTAAGAGAGGCAGCCAGACGGGCAGGAAAAGAAACTACTTTTACTTATGAAACTAACCCAGGCGAAGTATGGGAAGAAGATGAATTTTGGATTGAGTTAAGTTGGCGAATTGACCCTGACGGAAGTATGGGCATTCGGAAACATTTTATTTCTCCCTATCGCCCTGGTCAAAAAATCACTATTGATGAGTATTATCAATATATTTTTGAAAATACCAAAGGACTACCTGAGGCTGCCAAAAAAGAAGGCTTGACGGAGTTGGGCTATATGCGAAAATATGGTGCTTTTGAAGTCGATAGACATCAATTCAAAAAGAATGAAATTACCTTAACGGATACTCAAATGGAAGGGGCAACTACTGATCCTAAATCAAAAGTTATCTCCAAGAACGGCAACAGTATCGGAGTAATGGTTAAAGGAAAACCTTGTATAGGTTTTCCTACACCTACTCGTAAAAACGAATTTTATTCTCAAACCATGGTGGATTGGAAGTGGCCAGAATATGCCCTTCCCGGTTATATCAAAAGCCATATTCATACCGATAATTTGGATTATGAGAAAGGAGAATATTGTTTATTACCCACTTTCCGTTTGCCAACCTTGATTCACTCTCGTTCGGCAAATGCTAAATGGTTGAATGAAATAACCAATCGAAACCCAATTTGGATGCATCCAAAAGACGCTGGCAGGTTTGGTTTTAAAACTGGAGATTTGGTTCGACTAAACACAGATATAGGTTATTTTATAGATAAAGTCTGGGTAACGGAAGGCATGAAACCAGGCGTAGTAGCTTGTTCGCACCACCTAGGAAGATGGCGTAGAAAGCAAGATTCTGGAAATCGTTGGGGAACCAATACCGTCAATATAGAAAATGATGGCAAAGGCGGCTGGAAAATGAAAACTATCGCTGGCATCCAACCTTTTGATAGTACAGATAATGATAGTAAAAGAATTTTCTGGTCAGATGGAGGCGTTCACCAAAATATGACCCATGCCGTTCATCCTGACCCACATTCTGGGATGCATTGTTGGCATCAAAAGGTACGTGTTGAAAAACCGCATGCAGGCGATAAATATGGGGATATTTTTGTGGATACGGAGAAATCTTTTCAAAACTATAAAGATTGGTTGGCAAAGACTCGACCTGCACCTGGACCAGATGGTTTGAGAAGACCTTATTGGTTTAAGCGACCATTAAAACCTGCTAGAGAAGTTTATATCAAGGCCAATATGGATGAAAATGGTAAGTTGAAGGAGTGAATAAATACGATTTTCTAAAACTTGATATTAAAAAATCTTGACCGTTTTAGCCTTTTGAAGAAAAAATGCCTTTGGATTAAAACCCAAAGGCATTTTTTTGATATTCGGTCTTGGAACAGAAAAACGCCTGTGGAAAGGCTTTTTAAATAGGATTTTCCCGACTTCTTTAAGCTTGTTCTTGGAAACGTGATAGGGCCTAGAAGGTGAGAATCTAAGCTCCTTAAGCATTTAAAGATTTTGGACGCAGCGGAACTTAAAAGATTATATCAATATCTAAAGTCTCCTTTTTTTAATACTAATGTTTCGGACAACTTTGGGCATTTTTACCCAAGATGAAAATGGAATTTGGCAACAAGAACGAAGCGATGCCAAACGCTGTTCAGTCAGCGTGACTTATCTTATTCAATTATTATTAAAACGATTCATGAAATTGGGCAATTGCTTTAATGAAGCCATCCGAATTAACGGAATAGATACTAGAAGCATCCATGCAAAGTAAATAAAAACCTTGTGAATGAGCAACGAGTTGGTACTTATCTGTTTGATTAAGATCAATGGTAAGGGGTTGATTAATAGGCCAATTTTGAAGCATAAATATTTCTCCTTCCTGATCTTCAAATATAGTTAGAATAGAGTTGTCTAATTGCCGGATTTCTAATTGCGTATTATCTAAACTATCCAAAGTGAAGCCTTCTTTTATTTCAACTCTATGTGGTGTGACTCCATCCTTTGGTAAATCCAGATTGATAGATGGACAATCGTATATTTTTATAAAAGAAGTAGAATAATCTGCTTTTAAAGCTGCTAAATTAAAAGTAGCTTGATATTTTATTTCCGTACTGGAATGATTTTTTAAGCTATCCCAAATCTTTTTGGCGGCTTCTTTTTTTCCTGTTTTGGCGTAAGCAAGGGCGAGGGCAAGTTGTAGCTGTGCTTTTTGTTGGTTAGATGCACCAATAAAATTGGCTACTTTTAATAACTCCTGCTTTTCATAATAAGCAACAGGATTTTCACATGTTTTGCATAAGTCCATCATTAGCGCAAGGACACTCATTATATTTATATCGTCAGATAGATAGTTATAATCCATTTTTCCTGCTATTGCTAAATACTTTTTGGCTTCTTGTAGCATTTGCATGCGATAGGCTTGTTCCTTTTCCGTTAAATCTTCACCGCCTCTATCTAGTTTGGGCTTTTTGATTCTAGTATTTATATCAATTTCAAAAGGGTATAGATAACGGTCTACATTTTTTTTAGTAAAATTAATAGCTTCAAGGGCATAGTTTACGCCTAAATTATTATAGATTTCTCTTCCTTGATAAAATTGTAAAATGTATTTATAAGAGGCTGCCGCTGACTCGTATTTACCCATTGCATTTAATAAATTGGCAGTGTCAAAAATATGAATGAGTTCTTCAACTTGTTCTTGCACATTTTGAGCGACTTCTTGTCTAACTTTAAAGGTAGGATAACCATATAGTTCATCCTTTTTTTCCATTAAATTATACTCTTGATATAAGGCTTCAATTAGATTAGGCACAATACTTACCGTTTTATATTCTGCTAAGTAAGCACAGAATACCCCCCATATATCTGCTTTTTCTTCTTCCTTTTGCGTATGTGTCCATTTTAAATAATTGGTAGCAAAACCCTTGTTATTTTCACGGTCAAAGAAGTGCCCTAATTCATGGCCAATAATAAAGGCTAAAGCACTTTCGTAATCTTTTCCAAAACTACGACATACATCAATCGCTGCTTTTTCTAGAATTATTTTTCCAGACTGTCTATCCGCAACAAAGGCAGCAACTCGTTTTTTTTCATGAACTATTTCTATTTTAGGAGGAATCGGGTAAACAAAACTACCATAAGCATTAAATAAATTTTTTAAGATAGTCTCCGCTATAATTTGGTCTTCTATAATCTCCGAATTAGCAAAATTAGTGTTACAAAATAGGCATAACAGTAATCCTAAAAGGCAATGACGCATTTCCAGTTCTTTTTGTTGGGTTAAATATAAGGGATGAGGAAAATAATAACCTACCAGCCTGACGGATTCTTTTTCATTTTAGCTGCGTTAAAATTTTTCAACGTAGCAACGGCTATGCTGAAAATTTTTGCTTTGCTAAAATGAAAAATAACCTCGTCATTTCTGGTACATATTAATTGCCTCATCCCTAATGTTCAAGGAATAGGGAAATCGAAATTAATTATTTTTTAAAAATGCTAGGTGCCATTCCGCTTCTGTTTTAAATTTAGAATCGGGCGCATCCATAATTTGTTGGAAGAGTTTAATGGCATTATCATCTCCAACGGTTGTTGCTAACATGGTATAGCTCAATGCCAAATACCATCTTGCTTGGTCGTAAAAAGCGGCATCTTTTTGTTGAGCAGAAGCAGAAAGCCATTCTACCGCTTTTCCATATTTTCCATCTTGGAATTTTGACATCCCCGCATAGTATTGGGCAACGGCGTCATTCGGATAACGAGTAAGAAATTCAGTGGCGGCATTATAGCTTGCTTGATAGGTGCCTGTTTTATAGGCATTTAGAATTTGAGCAATAGAATCCTTTTTACCTCTTTCTGGATCTGCCATTCCCAACCCTTCGTACTCATTTATTTGACGGTCCAATAGTTCGTTGGCGGATTGATTGGTATCAAATTTAGCCAAAGCCTCAGCCCGAGTCATTTTATTAGGAGATTGCAATAAAATACCTGCAACGATTAAGAGGAGTAAACCAGCAGCAATAGCTAACCAATTTCTGTTGGATTTTTTTGTGTTTTCCATTTTTACTATTTTAGTAGTTGTATCTGTTTGATTGAAATAATTTTCTTTTTCTAATTTAACTTGGATGTTTTTTAATTCATCTCGCATTAGGTCCGTTCCTTCTAACTCTATCGCCCCCACCATATTTTGATAGAGGGTGAATTCTTGTGCTAATTCCTCATTTTCCCTAAGTTGTTTTTCAAAATCTAATTTTTCTTCCTTAGAAATATTTTCGTTTAGATAATTTTCAATTTGGGTTAAGTATTTAAATTCTTGGTCCATTTTATTTTTGTTTTAATTACTACTAAAGTTTGTGCTACTAATTATCAAATAGCTTGTTTATGCTACTAAAGTTTTACTTTCAGGATGCGCCAATACTAATTTTTTAAAGCCATCCATACAACGTTTCTTTTTCAATTTACCAAATCCTTTTGAATAATTAAGGTTGGCTTCAATTTCCTTAAGCGGTAGTTGTTTAAAGTAAAAACTGATGATTACCTTTTGACACTCTTCAGTTAAGGTTTTTAATACTTCCTGAACCAACTGATACTTCTTTTCAAATACTTGTTTTATTTCAATTCCATCTACATCAAC
The DNA here is from genome assembly GCA_017857395.1 of Bacteroidota bacterium. GTDB lineage: Bacteria > Bacteroidota > Bacteroidia > Chitinophagales > Saprospiraceae > JAFMDF01. The sequence goes on from JAFMDF010000385.1 coordinate 6,220, forward strand.
TGCTCCCAATAGTTTTTCTTTGTCTTCTCTGGCATCTAAACTATCTACCTCTTTTTTCCCTCTAAGTTTATAGAGCCACATTTTTCTAGCAATGGCATATAAATAAGTACCTAATTTTGCACTTAATTTAAATGTTGGTTTTCGTAGTTGTTTGACTAACACAATTAAGGTTTCTTGAAAAATATCGTGTGCATCTTCTTTACTTCCATTATTCTTAGTGAGGTAATCTCTAATCATAGGAAAGTATTGACGATAAGCATATTCATAAGCCGTATGCTCTCCTTTTTTTAAGGCTTCAATAAGTGTTTCTTCTTTCATATATTGCCGTAGTTGGAATTGGTTATCAGTTTGTGCTAAACAACAACAATTATACGAAATAACTTATTAAAATTTAACTAATTTGACAGGAAAGCCTTTCTTAATAGTTTTTTAGCTTTTTCTTTATAGCCTAACCTTTGGAAGGTTAAGGCAAATGTTTTGATAAGTGCTTGATTACCTTCGTTTTTTGCAGCTACGTTCTGATAAAAATCATATAGTTTTGCTTCTGAAACTTGTTGTGCTTCATAGAAATTGATTAATTTAAACCAATACTGTTTATTTTTAGGAGCTAGACCATAAGCTTTTAAGTAATACTGTTCTGTTGCTTTCCATTTTTCTTGTTTGGCATATAAATCTCCTTTTACCATATAAGCCAAAGCAAATTGATTGTTTTTCTTTAGTGCTTTTTTTACTGCTTTTTTTACGCCCTTGTATTCAGCTAATTCCAAATCAATCATAGCTAATAAGGTCAATGACGGAGCATTCTCGACTATATTTAAAGCCTTTTGAATAGCCATTTTTGCAGTAGTATAGTCTTTTAACCAGTAATAATTTACTGCTTGTGCTTGCAATAAAACAGCATCCTTTTGTTTACTTTCTTTGATGGCCTGATGGAATAATGGCATGGCTTTTTCATAAGCACCAATTTCTGAATAAGCGATAGCTAAAAGTCCATTATAATAACTAGGATATTCCTTACTTGTTTTGCTATGTTCAATTTGGTTAATCTGTAATTGATTCCACTTTTTTGCCCCCTTTAAATTCCCCAATTCACGATTGGTTTTTGCTAACCATTGATAGATGTAAACTTGACTCGAATCTTTTTGCAAGGCATTTTCAAAAGCAGATAATGCTTCCTCTGTTTTTCCCTGTTGGGTTAAAATTATGCCCTTGGTCGCCTTTGCTAAAGCCCATTGAGGGGCATAATAAATGGCTTTATCAATATGGTTAATACTTTTAGTAAAATCACCTTGGTCTCCATAAGCCTTTGCGAGTGCCAAATGTACATAAGCGGCAGTTGAATCCAAAGCCAATGCTTTTTGATAGGCTTTGAAGGCAGCTTTTACCAATTTCTTTGCTTTTCTGTTCGTTTTCTTTTCTCTTAATAATTGATTTTTGAGCGCGACTCCCTGAAAGAAATAAGCTTTTTGTTTAAGCTGTTTATATAAGTAATGTTTCTCTGTTAATAGCCTTGCTGCCTTATTTAGGTACATCGGAAACAAGTCAACATTTTTGCTTCGAGTATAAGCAAAGGCATCAATCAGTTGCCCATCACCAGCTAACATCTGATTGATATATTGCTGCCCTTCATCAATTAAAGCTGCAGCATAGCCTCTAGTCATTTGGGTATGAAATCGCTGGAGTTCGGGAGTCATTATAATTTTATTATAAAAATATTCCGCACAAGCTTTTTTAGGCTGTAATAATTCCTTTTTTTCCAGATGTTGTAGAAATTGGTTAATCCAAACTTTATGCTTAGTGGCTAATTTTTCAATACTAGT
>JAFMDF010000386.1 GCA_017857395.1 Bacteroidota bacterium
GCAACCAGCAACCAGCAACCAGCAACCAGCAACCAGCAACCAGCAACCAGCAACCGATTATTACTTTTTCTTTCTTTTAGCCTTTTGCTTCTCCCGTCGTCTTGCTAATCGCTTTTCTTGCGCCCGATTCACTTTTGTATTCTTCAATTTTTTATCATGAAAAGCCCCTCTAGATTGATTCATATTAGGGGAAGGAAGATAGTTTTTCTGGGTAGATTCTATTCTTTCATCTGGAATTAGCTCGGTAGAAATTTCTAAATCTACTGGTAAAGGTAGTAAAGGAATGGTTTTATTCATTAAGCCTTCAATTTCCATCTGGTTGGGAATTTCTGCTTCTGTAATAAAGGTGATGGAATGTCCTACTTTATCAGCTCTACCAGTTCGACCAATTCGATGAATATAATTAGTAGGCACTTCTGGGGTATCAAAATTTATAACGTGCGTTACATCTGAAATATCCAAACCCCTTGCCATAATATCTGTGGAAATCAACGTTTTACAATTCCCTAAGTGAAATTGCTCAACGATATTTAGTCGATAATTTTGAGACTTATTAGAGTGGATAATACCAATAGAATCTTTAAAATCCACTTGCATTAATTCGAACAAACGGTCTGCTTTCTTTTTGGTGTCAATAAAGACCAGCACCTTTTGCAGGGTTTCATCTGTTTTAAGAATATGTTTGAGCAAATTAACTTTGGTGTAAAAATTAGGGACATGATAGCCTGATTGTACAATTTTTTCAAGCGGTGTACCGTGAGGGGCAACTTCTATTTTTACGGGATTCGCAAAAAAATCGGCGACTAATTGTGCCACTTCTTCCGATAGGGTGGCAGAGAATAATAAATTCTGCCGTTTTTCTGGCAAAACATCTAAGATATTTTTTAATTGTGGTCTAAATCCTAAATTTAACATTTCATCTACCTCATCAATAATCAATTTTTTAATAGAACGTAATTTTAAAGCGCCCGTATAAGCCAAATCTAACAATCGCCCAGGAGTAGCGACTAAAATATCTAAGCCATCCAACACAATATTTTTTTGCGTATTCATATTAGTGCCTCCATAAACGCCGCCAACTCGGATATTTATGTAAGTGGATAATTTCTCGATTTCCCCGACCATTTGTACCACTAATTCTCTTGTCGGTACGACAATTAAGGTTCTTGGGGCTTTTTCTTTCGTAAATTTATGTTGTCGCAGAATCGGCAATAAAAAGGCAAAAGTTTTTCCCGTACCCGTTTGTGCCACACCAACTACATCTTTTCCCGACATGATTATCGAAAAGGCATCCCTTTGAATAGGCGTTGGATAATAATAGCCTAAATCATTTAGGGCATTTAATAAGGGCTTATTTATATTTAAATCTTCAAAAGTCATTAGGTGAAATTTTCAATTTTCAATTTTCAACTTTCAATTTTCAAACACATTTGGTGAGAATTTTGTCATTGAAATAAAAAATCATCAACATTTTAAACTATTGATTCCAATTTGTATTGGAATTAGTTTCAAAATTGGCGTAAGAATCTAGTTATTAAGTCGTATAATGTATCGACAAAAGGGCAAAAATAAGACTTAATTTACTAGGGGACGAATTATAGGGAAATGAGGAAATATAAATCAGGAGCGATGAACTTGTAAAATATTGATTTTTAAGGATTATATTTCAGAAATTTGAACACTTATTTTTTCTTTTCCCTAAGTGGTCTTTCAAGTTAATACTTCCCGACAGTATTAACTTGATTAACTACTAAGAAATATTTTTGCAGTTTTAGAATTGAGGTTGAAGTTGATATTGAATTTCTTCCCCATCTTGACACCAACCCACTAAAAGCCTACCTTTGCAGCCGAAATGGAAAAAGTAACCTATCAATATCTGGGTTTAAAAGATTACCAAGAGACATGGGACTATCAAAAGTCACTGTTAAAAGAAGTAATCGACCGAAAGCTAAATAATCGACATTTAGCCCAAGATGACCCTGCCTACCAGCTTCAAAAGCATTATTTGCTATTTTGTCATCATCCCTTGGTGTATACTTTGGGTAAAAGTGGTTCGTTAGATAACTTATTATTAAACGAACAGGAATTATCGGATGCGAATATTGATTTTTATAAAATAAATCGAGGTGGAGATATAACTTTTCATGGCCCTGGCCAAGTAGTAGGGTATCCGATACTTGACATGGATTTATTTTTTACCGATATTCACAAATATGTTCGCTTTCTAGAAGAAATTATTATTCGGACACTAGCGGATTATTATATTGTAGGAACTCGGATAAAAGGCTTTACAGGTGTTTGGATTGAAGGAGAGAATGGCGGGCCAAATCGAAAAATATGTGCCATAGGGGTTCATTTAAGTAGATGGGTAACAATGCATGGATTTGCTTTTAACGTAAATACCGATTTAAAATATTTTAATTATATCGTTCCTTGTGGCATTATTGATGCAGATAAAACCGTTACTTCTTTAGCAGAAGAACTTGGTAGGGAAGTTGATATAACAGCAGTAATGACACGCTTGAAATTTCACTTTACTGAGTTGTTTGCTTGTGAATTGGAAGAGACTGGAGAAAATTAAAAATTAATATAGGATAGTATTTACCAAAAACAGTACCTATTAAACCGAAGGAATCACTTCCAATAATAGGAAATAATAATTGCTATCAATCCCTGAACAAAATTAAATTTTAACAAGATGATGAAAGATATTCCAGACTTACGGGTCAAAGATTTAGCGATTGCCATTGTTCCGAGGACAGAAGAAAAAGAATTATGGGATGTATATATTATAAATTTTAAGGAAGAACCAATTGGGAGTGTTTTCGTAAACTCTAGAGGATATGGAGAATTAGAAGGAGAGAAAATAAGAACGACCACCCTACGGCATTTTTTTGAACAAATAGCGCCTCTAGAAATGGAACAAATAGAGCCTATTCAAATGGAATTATTTGAATTGACGAATGAATATTGGGTGAGTTTTATGTATAATGGAAGCATGTACGATAAAAAATATGTTTTTGTCAAAGGTAGTATTGATGAAATGAATTTTACTAGAATTCCGTTTTTGGATAGAAAAGGAGTGATGATTAAATAAATAATCTGTTAGTATTTTGTTTTTTGCCAACAGATATTTATAGCCATAACTATCAAACTTGTTAGTTTCAAAAGACTATTTAGCGTTTATATATGCAAAATATCTGACGATATCTCTAGTTTTTTGAAATAGACCTTTTACAAGCGGGTTTTTTATTTAATATTTGAAATAATCTATTTTAAGCAATTGGATAAATTAAATAGGGAGTATTACTTTTAGGATTATTCGATTTAGGTATTTTTCATTCCTTTATTCCCTTAATAATTCAATCCTTATATTGAAAAACTACACAAACCATCACTAATATTCCCTTATTTTGGAAGAACACGATAGCATAGATTTAAGAAGCAAAGCCTTTCAAGAAGTATTGGGCGAACCACCTAGCTGGTTATTACGCTGGGGTATTTCAGCTATCCTATTAGCTTTTGTTGCCCTTTTTGTAGTAGGTTATTTTTTAGAATATCCTGAGACAGTGAAATCTCCTGTACGTTTAGAGACTTCTAATCCACCTGTAGAAGTTACTGCGCAAATAGTTGGTACAGTGAAACCTAGTTTTGCAGAACAATCTTCTGTAATTCAAAATGCAGTAATTGCTAAAATCAGTAATGTAAATTCTGGTAATTTCAAAGAAATTATTGCACTTGATAAGATGTTACTTGATTTTGAGGATGGAAAGTTGAGATTTCCAAATTTTCAAGAGATGAATAATTGGAATTTCGGACCAATTGAAGGTGATTATATTAAGTTCTATCAAGCTTTTATTGGAACTGGAGGGTCCAGTTCCTTGCAAAATCAAACTATCAGTAGTTACGATGAAAATATAAAGATTTTTGAAAAAGATATAGATGATATAAAAAAGATAGTCCTAAAGAAAGAGTCTAGATATGCAAAGATTCCTACGGAAAGAGATGGATTAAAAGAAGCTTACGCAAAAAGTAAATTAGGTAAAGATCGCTTAAATTTAAATATTCTTTATCAAGAAGAAACTAGATTAATAGAAGAAATTAAAGTAGAAAATCAGCGAATTTCAGATAAGCAGAGAGAAATTATTAATTTAAAAAACCAAAAATCTCTTTTTTTACAGGGTATTCAGGGTAAAAAATTAAACAGACAACAGGATATAGAATTTACGGCGAGTACTCTCCGTAGTAAAATAGAAGCTTGGAAAGTAAATCATTTGATAAGAGCACCCATTTCTGGCAAGATTGTCTATCAAGATAAATTAAAGGCAAATACGGAAGTATTTTTAGTAGATAAAGGAGAGAAAATATTTGCTATTATTCCAGAGAATGCACAAGATACAATTGAAGGAAAATTATATTTGTCAAGCGAGGAATTTATTAAAATAAAGAAAGGACAGGAAGTGAAAATAAAAATTAGTGCTTTTAATCCAGCAGAATATGGTTTACTTCATGGGGTAATTATCGATAAAGCAGCAATACCAGTTAATAATCAATATTTAGTGAGAGTGAACTTAGCTAATGGTATGAAAACTTCTAAAGACAAACTAATCCCCTTCGAACATCAAATGCAAGGAGAAGCAGAAATTATTACAGAAGACCGTCGATTTACAGATTTAATCTTAAAGCAATTTAAAGAAATGCTTAGTCGATAGATTGTTTTGCTATATATTTATAGAGACTGTTTAATAAACTGCATTGACACAAAATTTTGGGATTGAAAAAGGATACTCCAGTTGCTGAATGCAAATTGCCTACTGCTTTACATTTCCCTCAAATTCAGCAGTGAATTTTTCTAGAGCTCCTCGTCCTATTTTTTTTACTTCTGCGCCTTTAGCTTTCAAGTGCTCTTTAAGATATTCAATTCCTTTATCCATATAAATTTTGCCACAGGTAAAAATATCAATGGCGGCATACCCATATTCTGGCCAAGTATGTATCGTTAAATGACTTTCTTTGATAATAATAACCCCTGAAACACCATAAGGATTAAAATGATGGAAATTACTATTGACTATTGTTGCTTGCATTTCTATAGCGGCGGCATTCATTTTTACCTCAATGAATGTGGGGTCACTCAGTAAATCTGCTGGACAATCATATAGCTCTAAAATATAATGCTTTCCTAAGTATTTCATGGATTTTATTTATCGGTAATCGTTAGACTTATTAAAGGGTAACAAGTCTATTATTGCTCTGCCAATATACTTCCCTGCAAAATTAAATACATTTGTAAAAAGATGATAAACTGTCAACAACTTTAACTTAATCTTATTACTGCCCATCACTACACGGAAATTCCCGATTTGCTAAACCTGTTAGATTTCGAAAATCAAGTATTCTCGGTCAGCCTCCTAAACTACTTAATTTTTTTGCTCCTTACTAAACTCTTCCCAATCTTCTAAAAAATAATGTAATAGGTTTGGTTTATCTAGTTGATTAACGCTCAAATTACCTGGGTTGCTCATGTCTTTGGCAAAGAAAAACATTTTTTTAACTAAATCTGGCTCTAAATAACGGGTTGTTAAGCCTGTCTTAAAGTTGGTTGGTTCTTTTTTTAAGTTAGACGCTAGTACAAAACCCCAGTCACCAAAAGAAGGTACATAAGTATGAAAAGGATAAACATGTTTAAAGCCACTTGCTGCGATGGTTTCATAAATACACCAAAAAGCATTTCGGGTATGAAAAGGACTGGAAGCTTGAGTCGCAAAAACACCATTTGGGGTAAGGTGGTTTTGTACCAATTTATAAAAAGAAGCACTATATAATCGAGCTAAAGCATCGTTGGAAGGGTCGGGTAAATCGGCAATAATGACATCATATAGCCCTTCTGCTTCTATTAAATAAATCATCGCATCTGCGGCAATGGTTGTTACTCTAGGGTCTAATAAAGCCTCTTCATTAAGGGTTTTAATATGCGTGTTTTCTTTAGCCAGTCGAAATACTTCTTCGTCTAAATCAATGATGGTAACGGTTTCTACTTCTGGAAATTTAAGTACTTCTCTAGCTAATAATCCTTCTCCTCCGCCTAAAATTAAAATATTTTTTTTATAAGGCGCATTGTGTAAAGGGAGTATGCCCAAAGTTTCATGATAGCGATATTCATCAACAGAAGAAAATTGAATGATTCGATTGATATATAAGCGAATGTCTTTTTTGTTTTTGGTAACCACCAACTGCTGGTAAGGCGTTTGTTTGGAATAAACCACTCGGCTAGTAAAAAAACTATCCTCCCAATGCTTTAATAATTGCCCTGAAAAAGTGGCTAGACCTACAAAAAAAAGGAGGCAACCTAGTGCTAATAATTCTAATGGTTTTTTTCGATTTTGGGGTGCAGCTTTAGTAAAAAAACGATAAACCAATAGCCCTAAACCAATATTGATTAAGCCAAATACAATAGAAGTTCGGAAAGTCCCTAAAAAAGGTAATAATAAGAAAGGAAAGAGTAGGGTAGCGAATAGAGCACCAATATAGTCCAAACTTAAAACATAGGCTAAATTGGAGCTCAGTGGATAATTTTCTTTTAAAATTCTAACCAATAAAGGAATTTCAAATCCAGTTAATACCCCAATCAAAAAGGTGATTGCCAGCATAGCAAACTGATATTCTAGCGGACTTAAACGGTCAAAAATAAAATATAAAATAGGGACACTTGCCCCACCAATTAAGCCTAAAATGAGTTCAATTTTTACAAACCATTCTAATAAATTACCATTTAAAAATTTGGTCAAATAAGAACCAATGCCCATGGCTGCCATGTAAATACCAATCGTCAAGGAAAATTGCATGACACTATCGCCTAAAAAATAGGAAGAAGTTGTGCTAATTAACAACTCATAAATTAAAGAACAAAGACCTGCCAAAAAAATGGTGATAAAAAAAAGGAGATTCTCTGACCGATTGGTTTCGGTGTTTTCCATTGGAGCTATTGATTATTTGATAAGTTGAAATACTAAATGGGTGTAAATATATAAATATAAATAAATTATACCCAACGCCTGCCTCTTAATACTAATCAGGAGACCAGCGGATAGTCGTGTCTAGTCTGGAGACTAGACACATCGAGTGCCGATATTCCTAGTCTCCAGACTAGGAATCTGTATCTAGTCGTCTCCTGACGACTCTCGCTTTGAAAATTCACTAAAAAATTAATCAAATAATTGATTTTTAAGTAAATACAAATATTTTTAAGTAGAAAGTAATTGTAATTTCTAAAAATTAACTACACTAGCAGCGAATAATACGGAATTATTCAATAATTTAACGATAGCATCATTGGTCTTGATGTTATCGTTTTGTTTTATTAGATGACTGGATTATGCAGAATTAACAAGATAAGCGATGATTAATTCCATAATCCTATCCATAACAGAAAATATTTGTGGTGAAACTCATTCGAGAAATCCTCATGATATACTACTCGGGCTGGAAGCCCAAGCTACGGTAATTTCATTTGAGATAGGATTTATAACCGAACTAATTTAAGGATTCGACTACTTCCTTTGGGAGTAATAATTTGACCAAAATACAGTCCTTTTTCTAATGCTACATCCAATGTAAGTATCCCATTAGCAGTCGATAAAGAATACTGTTGGATTAGTTTACCTGAAATATCTGTTAATATAAACTGCGCATTTTTGAGCGGCTGCTCCAATTTATATTGAATAGTCGTAAGGCCCAAAAACGGATTAGGACTGGCTTCAAAGGCAGTTAGTAATTCCAAAGCTTCTAAACTAGTTGTATTATTTGTTGAATCTATTGGAGAAAGATTTAAGGACAGCTCCGATAGTTCTCCATTAGCAAAACGCACCGTAACGGTCTCCTCATTATATCCTGTTTTGCTAAATGTAATTTTAAGATTGCCCGTTTGGGTAGTGCCAATCTCAAAACTCTATTGACACCCCACATCTTTTTAGAAGAGCAGTTCTTTGACATATAAGACAT
>JAFMDF010000387.1 GCA_017857395.1 Bacteroidota bacterium
AATATTTCACGATAATTATTTGATTACCAATCTTTTATATCCAAAACTCACGTTTTTTAATTTTAATTTACTCCTTATCCCACGCTTCAATATTTAACCCTTTTATCAACAACCAAAAAGTAAAAGACAATTCTCCAACCGTTGCAATCACAAGAAGTGCGATGACTAGTATTGAAAATATTTCGTTGTTAATCAAAGTGATTTCCCCGATACTTTCCAATGAATAACCAAAACTTCCGATACCCATCAATAGTCCCAGAACTTTGGGGAAATAACCAGATTTGAAAACCAAATAACCCAGCGCAATTAAATGAAGTCCAAAAAATAAGCCCCAAATATAAACTCCATACTGATGGGCATCAAGAAAAACTAAGGCCAAAGATTGTAATTGGTCTATTTCAAATGCACCTAGGTTGTCAGCGCCATTTAGAAGTTGAAAAGGGATTAAATAATTAAGCAAATTGATTCCCATTACAATACTCATCGCTAGTCTGGAAAACGCGGCAATCATAGCAATCGTTTGATTTACTGGTTTGAACAGTCGATATAGAATCGCCGTCAATACAATTTCTAACAACAAAACGACAATATCTCCTAGGATACCCAAGCGAAATAGCCCTTGATTATTCAATAGGTTTTGAGCAGTTGTGGCGGCATCGCCAGGGGCAATAATTACGGAGGGCATGTAACCAATGCTAAATCCGCCGGAAATCGCAATAAGTAGATATAGTAAGCCTGCAAATTTTGCATAGTTCATGGCTGGTATTTGATTTGTTGTAGCAGTCATTTTTATTTTTATTAATGTGTTGTTTATTAATTAAATCGTTGACCTAAAATCATTATTTAACCTCAATAAAAGGATCTGCTTTCAAAGGCATGACCTCCAATTTAGAGCTATTAAAACCTTTAACAATAAACAAGATGCTTAGCGTAATTTCAAATAAGCCACCAGGTATAACACTTATAATTTCAACGATAACACGGTGTTCATATATCTCCAAAACAGAGCCTAATACGAGCGTAATGTATCCGATTATACCCCAGGCTGACATTGCGGGTGGAATGAGTTTTGATTTATATAAAGCGGAAACAAATAGCAACCCACCTATGGACCAAAGCACCATTCCTATATGGTAGCTATAAAATCCAGCCTTCTTAAGCAGGTCTCCCATGGTTTCAAAATTTGAGGTCATGATAAAACCAGCTTTTGCATAAGCTTCACTTAATGGTAAAAGTAATAGTGAAAATAGTGTCCCAACCACAAGTATTAGGGTTGCCGCTATTGCAGCACTAAGATATCCATAGGCTAAATATTGGGTTTTCGGTTTTAATATTGGTAGCATTAATATTGGTAGCGCAATATTTGTAAAAGTATGCACTAATGCCATGAGGATAACCCCAACTATAATCTGTACTTGGTTAGCATAAATATTAGCAAGAAAATCTGGAACAGTTATAATAGAATCTATTAGACCCTTTCCTATTCCATAGGACAAAAATGTTGAAATGAAAACTATCCCAAATATTCTAGGAATCTTTCTATTATTATGCATTTTTTTTCTTTTATATTTTCGACAAGTTTATTTACTTAGTTTAGGCTTATTGGATTCCTCTTAGCCGGTCGTTTCCCACGCCCCTTTAACTTAAATGGTTGATTTTTAGTCACTGAATTTTCAGGGGTGTAGAAAATGACCCCGAAAAAGGGAATAATTCAATTTAAAAATAAACCCGATACATTAGATTAGGAAATAAACCAAATTGAGTGAGGTTACCGATGGAGTTGGGTTCGCTTTCATCATAATATTCGGACACTTTACCTTTAGTATTGGTCACGTTATCCAAATTAATGAAAATCTCATGGGTCGCTTTAGGTTTATTAAATTTTAAACTAGCAGATAGCGTTATTTGGTAAATATCTTCCAACTTATTTTCATAAGCTTTTTCAAAATCCCAATAATTATTGTTGCCCGTATCAACTGCTAAATTTCCTTGTCCATCTCTTAGCAATGGAACGATTCGCTTACCGCCTCCATAAAATATTTTACCATTTAAGGATAAGGTTCGGTTTTTCTTTTTCCCAAGGTTCCTAAATTCCTTTCCCATCAAAATATTGACTAAATAGTTCCCATTGTATTGGGTATTCCGCTTCACACCTTCCAACGACTTGTAGGTTGAATTATATAAAGAACCATTGATTAAAAAGTAGTAATTATTATCCAGAAAACGTTCCAAGGTGAGTTCTATGCCATAATTCTTTCCAGTCCCTTCATTGACCAAATCAACATATCTAAAATCAACACCTTCATTTATAGTGGCATAAAAGCTAGTGTCATTATTTTCTACAGGTAAGTCGTAGAGGGCTTGATAATACACTTCTACTTTCGCCATTAAATTTTTAGTAAAACGTTTTTCATAGCCCAATACATAATGATGTGCTTTTAATAAACCGAGGTCTTTATTCGGTTCGATTACGCTACCATCGGCCAATTCAACCTTAGTGAAATAATTGTGAAGACTTTCCATAGTGCTATGTTTGCCATATCCAGCGTTAAGGGAACTGGTATTATTCACTTGCCATTTTACAGCAAGTCGTGGTTCAAGCGTATTTTTATTATTGAGTAAAACATTCATGTTTTGAAGTCCAGATACAATGGTAATGTCTTCCGTTAGTCGATGTTTCCAACTCACAAAACTTCTTACCGTACTTATATTTTCTTTGAAATTGACTACTGCGAATCTAGTAGCTCCATCGGCTTGTAACCTACTTTGGGTATTATCATAATCCAAAAGCGCATACTTCGCACCTATTTGAATTTTGTTTTTTGCATTCAATTTATTGTTATAAGTTACGGCACCCCGAAAAGCGGAGTTTATTAATCTACCTTGATAATTTACTTGTCTGCTGATAATAGAATCTTTTAAAAAATCACCTTGTCCATCCAATATTTTTGTGGTTTTTGACTCAAATACATCATCATCAATCCCATTACTTGAATAGGAAAGCGCCGTTTTAATATAACTTTGATCATTAATAGGTAAGGTGTGTTTTATTCCAAAATTTGCGAGGTGAGACCCTTTGTCAAAATCTTCAATGATATCCCGATTAAAATTTCCGTCGCCAGGGGTGTCCCATAAATCAGGCTTTACATCTTCTAGGAAAAAACTACTCAATCCGCCCAATCCGAAGATAGAAAAGGTCCCTATTTTTTTGGTAGGGAGTACTATTTTGAAAGACGCATCTTGAAATTTTAGTAATCCGTCAATATTAGCTAGCCCAATATCATTGACTAAAGAAATGGTAGAATATCGGTAGTTAATCAAATAAGAACCACCATACCCCTTTTTGAACGGGCCTTCCAACGTAAGGTCCGTTCCTAATAAGCCAAAGCCAAAAGTAGTTTCCATTTTTTCATTATTTCCTGCTCTCAATTTCACATCATAAACGCCCGATAAAACATCTCCATATTCTGGTGAAAATGCGCCAGTATAAAAATCAGAGGTGGCTAATAAATTCGTATTTAGCGCACTAATTCCTCCACTTACCGAATTTTGGTCCGCAAAATGATTAGGATTCGTGATTTCTAAACCTTCCAAACGCCATTGGATATATTTGGGAGAATTCCCTCTAACAATAATATCATTGCTTCCATCTTGCGTATTCGTTACCCCTGCAAAATTGGACAGTATCCGTGAAGGGTCGTTAAAAGCGCCTGCAAAACGTTCTGTCTGTTCAATTGAAATAGAACGGGAACTAACCAGCGACATATCATTTAATGCGGCGCCTTTATTTTTGTTTGCTATCACCACTACTTCGGCTAATGTTTCGAAAGATTCCTGCATATTTAGCTGTAAGACCACCTCTTTACCAGAGTTTACTACAATATTTGGCAGGGTTTTATTTTCATAACCAAGGTAAGATAATTGTAAGGTAATTCTTCCTAAAGAAATATGCTCGAATCTAAACTTACCGTCCACATCGGTCGTCGCACCAATTAAAGGAGTTGTGCCAGGGAGTATGATTTGCACGCCAATGATTGGCAATTTGCTATCCGTATCTATTATGGTGCCTCTTACTGTTTGTGTTAGGTTTTGGCTAAAAGCTACCGTTGCAAAAAGGGCAAGGATTACTGTTGTTAAGCTCCGTTTTTTCATTTTTGTCTTTTTATAAATGATTTGAAAATAGGCATTAAAATCCAGCCCACAAGGAGGTCAATAAACTCCTTTGGATGTGTATTAAAATGCTATTTTTTGGAAAATAAAGGGAATAGGTTTTATCCTCTTTTCATAGCACAAAGATAAAGCAAGAGATAGCTAGGGTCGTTCGGATTTGCAAATTGGAACTTATTGGATGGTGATTATTTTACCACTTCTTTCCAATAAGCCTTCGGCGACTTCTCCATCATTTTTTTAAGAAAGTATTGAAAATTGTTTTGGAATTAAATCTACTATGGTAGGGCGAGAAGCGTCAGGTGTTGTTGAGCAGAGTCAGTTACCCGTGTCGACCCGGTAGTACTAGGAGAAGTGACTGATGAGCAAGTTAAAATCTTGGGACAAAAAGTCGATGATCGTTGTCCCATTTTAGGTTTGTTACGTACGAGTGGTTGAGGAACTAAATAAGTGATAGTTTGAATGGGTGCCACACCCGTTTGAATTTATTACAAGCAACTCCTAATCAATGTGTTATCGTGACTGCCTACTGTTTACTGCCTACTGCACTAGTGGTTGTAAAGTTAATAGTAGTTGGAGTAAAAAATGATTTTATTAAAAATACCTTATGACTTAATCGCCGACTTCACCCATTGCTTAGGCGTCATCCCCGTTTCTTTTTTAAAATAAGTATTGAAAACCGTTTTGGAATTAAAGCCGCTTTCGTAAGCCAGGCCAATCAAAGTGATATGCGCATTTTTTGGATCGACCGCCTTTTCTTTAAACGCTTCTACTCTAAAATGATTGATAAATTCGCTGAAGTTTTTGCCGAGACTCTCATTGAGCAACCAGGAAAGTTGATTGGGATGCATGTCTATTAAACTTGCTAAGGAACGCAGCGATAACGCTGCATTTAAGTGAGGTACTTCCTCCGTCATGTATTGAAGTAATTGATTGCGATAAGCCTCCACCTTGCTTTCGGCTATCAATGCCTTCTTTTTTTTCCTCCTTTCCTCACTCAAACCCGACAACCCTTTAGTTTTAATGGGTTGATCCGATTGGTTAGTTGTGCCTTTGGTTTTGAAGACGGTATCGAAGATTTTATATCTAGGGTCATCCAATAGCAGTTTGAAAGCTGGATTTTCTTTATAGAAATTTAAATAGTACTTATTTGCTTTAAGGTCGTTCTCGATTTCTTCAAATGCAAGGTCAAAATTCCCTAAGTAAATATTAATGATGACCACCGCATTTTCCTCAGCTGCTATATGTAAATTTTGAGCCGCTAGTTTGGCTTTTAACAAATATTCTTTTGCCTTTGGAAAATCTCCTTTGGTCGCATAGACAATGCCGATTCCTGCGAAGTAAATTTCCTTTTTTTCTGTTGTTACAGGAACGTTTTTAAAATGTTCAAGTGCTTCCTCGTATTTTGTAAGTCGGGTTAATAGGATGCCCTTTAAATAGTAAGAATTAGTATGATGAGGGATGAATGTCAACATGGTGTTTACCTCAATTAATGCGGCCTCATATCTCCCCAACCGAAGTAAATTAGCGGCATGATAATAGATGTTAGTGTGCGAAAAAGGGTCTATTTCTATTGCTTTTTTTACACGCATAATAGCCCTTTCCCCTTTATCTGTTAAAACATCCATGACAGATCCTCCCAAGAGCGCATTCGTGTAATTTGGCCGATATTTTAAGGCTAAGTCGAGAAAGGACTGAGCTTTATCTAAATCTTTCTCGAAAAAATAACTGACCATTCCAATGGAATAATTGGCCTCAGGGTCAGTTGCGTCAAGGTGAATCGCTTTTTCTGCCGCGGCTTTTGAGATCGCAAAAGCCTCGGGAGAAGGAATGGCGTTAATCAGTCCCAAATATCCAAAATAGATAGCTTCGGATGCATGATAAAAGGGACATGCAGCATCCCTTTTTATTGCTTCCTGTATTTGATTAATGGCCAGTAGCATATCATTCTTTTGAAATTTATAAAAATTGGATTTGCTTTTCAAATACAGCTCATAAGCACTAATATTGGTATTTTTTCTATTCGAAGCTTCATTAATTTCAAAATGACCAATATGTTCGCGCGTCTTTTCAGCGACCGCCATTGCCACTTCATCTTGAATTTTAAAGATGTCGTCCAATTTCCTATCCCATACTTCTGACCAAAAATGAAAATCTTCTTCCACCTGAATCAGCTGGGCCGTAATCCTTATCGTCTTTCCAGATAATCGGACGCTTCCTTCCAAAATGGTGGAAACGTTCAGTTGCTTACCAATTTCTGTAATGGGGATACTTTTTCCCTTGAAGTAGAAAGAAGAGGTTCGAGAGGTAACTTTGATTCCATCAATTTTTGCCAACGCATTTATGATTTCTTCTGTCATTCCATCACTAAAGTATTCGTTATTCTCATCGGCACTCCTATTCACAAAAGGAAGTACGGCAATGGTTTTGCTTAGTGCTTTTTGTTTTCCCTTGAGTTCTGAATGTGCAGGAATTTTTATTCCATCATTGCTTACAGAAAAAACTTCAACGGGTTGGTCAATGTTTTTTAATTCAAAATGACCTAGTGAGCGTGTTGAAATTTGTTGCTGATTTAGGAGTTCTCCATTTAATTTTCCAGAAAGTAGCACCCCACCAGCAATGCCCATGCTTTCAATTCGGGAAGCTATATTTACACTATCTCCATAAATTTCTGTCCCATCAAAAACAATATCGCCTATATGTAAGCCGATTCGTAAGGGAACGGGTTCTCCCTTATTCAAAGCTTTTTGAATCGCAATGGCACATTCCACCGCTTCTACGCCACTTTGAAAAATACTCAGCGTACCATCTCCGAAATATTGCAGTATTTCTCCATTAAACTTTTCGTGATATTGTTAAAATTCTTGTCGGTGCTGTGCTCTGATAGCTGCTGCTGCATCCTCATTTTGTTGCATCAAAGCAGTATAGCCTACGATGTCGGTAAACATGATAGCGGCGAGTCGTCGTTTTTTTTGGTTATTCATAAAATAAAAACTCTAAAGGATGTTCTTTTAAGTAAAAGCTTTTATGTTTGATTGGGGAATTTTAGTAAAAGCTAAAAGTACAATAATTTCTATACTTCAATCTTTCGTACTTTACCAAGTCCATCTCTTACTAATTTTATCATTTTATCTATCGTCCAACTTTTTGGACGAAATGTACCAATTTTTACTTTTTAATGTCAAATTTATTTTTATCGTATGATTTTTATTTCATACCGATAATTGCTGATATACCGAAGTTCCTCGCAATTAAAGAAAAAGAAAAAAGAGCAGCAAGAGAGTTGCAAAACCAAATGAACTTGTGTAGATTTACACAAGTTCAAAACAAAAGCAACACTACAAAAAATGAAAGGCGAAATCATACTATATCAAACAGAAAAAGGTCAAACCAAAATTGAAGTAATTTTAGAAAATGAAACAGTTTGGTTAAATCAGTATCAGATGGAGGAATTATTCCAAACGGATAGGACTTCCATACTAAGGCACATCAAAAATATTTACAAAACGAAAGAATTAGTAGAAGAAACAACTTGTGCAAAAATTGCACAAGTTAGACAAGAGGGCAAAAGGAAAGTAAAAAGAGATATACTTTACTATAACTTAGATGTCATTATTTCAGTAGGTTATAGAGTTAATTCTCATAGAGGAACACAATTTAGGATTTGGGCAACCCAACAGTTAAAAGAATATCTGATAAAGGGGTTTGTGATGGATGATGAGCGTTTAAAATCAGGAAATCAAATGAATTATTTTGATGAACTGATGGAGCGAATCCGAGATATAAGGAGCTCGGAAAGAATTTTT
>JAFMDF010000069.1 GCA_017857395.1 Bacteroidota bacterium
TTGTTAGTTTTTTGGAGCGAACTTGTGTCAATTTTTGCCAAACCGAGAATAGCTGCATATGATGTTAGATGTAAATGGATGTGTTGTAAATTTTTTAATTAGAAAATTTTAAATGAGTAAATGAAAAATATAATTATATTAATTATTTCTTTATTACCTGTTGCTATTCTTGCTCAAAACCCAAGTATTACTCAAGATATATCGGCTATTGTATTTCTTGACTCCTTTGTAGTTACCGCCTCTAAAAAAGGGTTTGACGTCAACGATTTCATTGATATCGTCCAACAAGATGAGTCCTTCTTTCAAGCTTTCCACAATCTAAGATTCACGCCACATATTGCGGATAACAAAGTAGAGATTTTTGATAAAAAACAACAGGTGAAGGCTGCGAATTATCACAAAACTCAACAAATTATGGAAGCCAATTGCCGAACCATGGACTATTTATCAGAGGACATTAAAGGCAAATATTTCAAGAATAAAAAGAAACGGAAACATCGGTATTATACGGCTCGCCTGCACGAACAAGTCTTTTTAACCAAAGGGAAAATTTGTGGAGAACCAGCCAATCCAACCATCTCTTCCGATAATTTGAGTGGTATCCAAAAGCATATTAATGAGCTAAAGAAATTAATTTTCCAACCGGGCAAAGAAGTAGACGTTCCTTTCATTGGTGGAAAAACAGCTATTTTCAAAGAAAATATGTTGAAATACTATGATTTCTCTATTGCTCTAAAATCTTATAAAAATCAACAAAGTTGTTATGTTTTCAAAGCAATTGCTAAACCAACATACCGTAGTAATAAAACCATTATCAAGTATTTAGAGACTTACTTTGATAAAAATGATTTTCAGGTATTGGCTCGAAATTATCATTTAAAATATAACGGCTTATTTGATTTTGACGTAAAAATGAAGGTTGAATTGACTCAATTAGGTGATAAATATTTGCCTGCTTTAGTGGCGTATGATGGGCGATGGAAAATCCCTATGCAGAAACGAGAAATCGTTGAATTTATAATTGATTTCACCTATTAAATACACTGATTGAATGGTTTAAAAATTGATATTGTAAAATTTAGCCCTTAATCTTATAACGTCTAACATCCGCGTCCTTTTATTAATCTGTGTTAGTGATTTTATACCACAGATTAATAAAGGGACACGGATAGTTCTCCTTTTCTTTGGAAATTAGTTTCCCTTCATTTCGTGGATGAAAACTTTGTAAGTTAGAGCGTTCTCTATCAGCTTGTAGTACTACTTTTTAGTCTTAAAAAGTTTTATTATTGATTATTTTTTATATTATATTTAATCAGAAAATTTTAAATGAGTAAAATAAAAATCAATTAATGTTAAAATATACTAGGTTAACCAAACAACGTAATCATTTTGTTTTATACCGCTATAACTTAAGAATAAAGGTGATACTGACTCAATTTGACAATAAATAGATATTTACGTTAGTCGAAGATTGGTACATTTCTTGTCCTAAGATTTATAGTCTACTTTATCCATCCTCCCAAAAAATGAATAATGATCAAAGTCTTTTTTTCCAAAAGCCTCTATTTATGCATCTTCCTAATAATTACTAGTTGTTCAAGTAATGAACCTGTTATAAATCCACCCATTAATACCACAAAAGCTTATCCTTTGGTAGACGAAAAACTTTGGCCATTTTTTGAACAATTTGAAGTAGAAGCTAAACAAAGAGGCCTCACAATAAATTTAGTAACTCAACAAATTCAAGCCACTATTGAATCTATTCCTGCTCCTAATATAGGCTTATGCAATCGTGCAACTAATAATCGTGTTATCGTTATAGACCAAGATTTTTGGACAAATAGAAGTGAGCTAAAGCGAGAACTTATAGTTTTTCACGAATTAGGACATTGCAGCTTGAATCTTGAACATAGAGAAGACAATGCAGGAGGTGTATGTAAAAGTATTATGCGGTCGGGGCATGAGGGGTGTGTAGATAATTATTCTTCCGTTACTCGTGCTGCTTATTTGGATGAGTTGTTTATTGCTTTAGATTAAAATTTAAAGGGAATAGTGCTTCCAGAACTTAAAGTTCTGGAAGCACTTGGAATTGATTACCCCTCTTTATTAAAATGATACTCATTTTTTAACAATTTGAATCCTATTTAAACCCGAAAAGGCTGCTGATAGAATCGTTTTCCTGTAGCTTTATATAAAGCGTTGGCTAATGCGCCAAAAACAGGAGGAAAAGTAGGTTCTCCCATTCCAGTCGGGTCTACCTCATTTTGCACAAAATGTACCTCAATTTTTTTAGGAGCTTCTGACATTCTAATCATTCTATATTGATGAAAATTATTTTTTTCTGGCACGCCATCCTTAAAAGTTAATTCCCCATATAGGGCATTTCCAATTCCATCGACAATAGCGCCTTCTGCTAAATTGGTCGCAGCATCGGGGTTGATTATAATACCACAATCAACCGTGCAGCATACTTTATCAATAGTGGGTTTACCATCCTCAATGCTCACGTCTAAAACCTGTGCTGAATAGGAATTATGGCAATAATAAACGGCTATGCCACGGTGAGTATTAGCAGGTGTATCATCCCAATCTGATTTCTCTCGTATCAATTCTAAAACACCCGCATAGCGCGTTGCATCGTAATCGTTCTTCTCTCCTACAGAATTAGTAGTTGCTTGCGCCAATAGTTCTAATCGCAAATCAATGGGGTCTTTACCTATTTCTTCTGCTATTTCATCCAAGAATGATTGTTCCGCACAAGCTATAAAATTAGAACGAGGGGCTCGAAAAGAGCCAATGGTAATATTGGTATCAATCGTCCAACTTTCCGCAAGGTAATTTTCAACTGCCCCTGCTGGAAATCTATTAGCGTATAAAGGACTCTCAGGGATGCCTCCAGCATTGATATGAAAGCCTATTAATTTATTATCCGCATTCAACGCTGCTCGATAAGTTGCCTGATAAGCAGGGCGATAAACGCCTCCCGTCATATCATCTTCCCGAGTATAAATCAATTTAACTGGCGCCTCCATTTTTTGCGAAATAATTGCTGCTTCTATCGCCCAATGTGCATAAGACCTACGCCCATATCCTCCTCCGAGTCGGGTCAACTGAATATTTATATCCTCCACAGGTATACCCAATCGAGCGGAAATTGCTTGTTCGGTTAATTCTGCTTTTTGTAGTGGTCCAGAAAGTTCCGCCTTTCCTTGTTTTACATCTGCAAAGAAATTCATAGGTTCCATACAATTATGTGCAAGGAAAGGAGCAGTATAGGTTCGTTCAATAATCTTTGCCGCATTTTTGAACGCCCTTTCTGGGTTGCCATCTCTTCGGACGACACTTGTTTTTTTCATTGCCATTTCGGTCATCTTAGCAAAGTGGTCATTAGTGCTTTCCAATCCAGCAGGAATCGTGATGGTCTGTTTTGATTGCCGGAAAAAGGTTCTTTCTTCAGTATAGGCTTCAAAGGGTTTCCATTCGACAGTTATCGCTTCCTTAGCTTGCATGACCTCCCATGTAGAATTCCCTACAATCGCCACAACTTCTAGAAAAGTGCACGTATCAAAATGTTGTCTTTCAAAATCATCATTAAGTACTTTAACAGTGAAAACATCCTTTATACCGGGCATTGTCTTAATTAGGGAATCATCCACCGATTTTAATTGCATCCCAAAAGCAGGCGGGTGAACAATCATGGCGATTAACATTCCTTCTTTATGCGTATCTATACTAAATAAAGGCTTCCCAGTGATAATTTTTTTACCATCCACATTTTTTCTGGACGTTCCAATAATTGTAAAATCATGGATGGCTTTTAAGGTTACTTCTTCAGGAACGGGTAACTTAGTGGCTACGGAAGCCATTTCGCCATAACTTGCGGATTTATTGCTTGGTTCATGCTTTAATATACCTGCATTTGTGGTAATCTCGCTTATTGGTACATCCCAAGTCTGCGCTGCTGCTGCTCGTAACATTTGCCGAGCCGAAGCACCAGCCATTCTCAATCCTTTCCATCCCAATCGAATAGCATTACTGCCACCAATAAATTGACGGCTATATAATTCGGTATTTAAAGGGGCTTGTTCTACTATCACATCTTTCCAATCAACATCCAATTCCTCTGCAACAATCATCGGCATAGCCGTCTTGATATTCTGCCCTCCTTCTGGGTTGGGAGACATGATAGTTATTTGACCATTGTCCCCTATTTTTAGATAACCATTAAAATCAAACCATTCTTTGGGTGAATTGATAGTTTGCTTATCAGTGGAAGATTGACAAGATGCGAACCAACAAAAATTGAGCATTAAGCCACCACCTGCTAAAGCGGAAGTTTTTAGAAAAGAGCGCCTATTATGAGCTGTTTTTATGATTGCCATTTTAGGATATTTTGTCTTTAATTCCCCACGGATTTATTTGACCCACGGATTGTCGTATTTAATTTAAAGTAAGTACTCGAACAAAATTGTTAATATTGCTAAATTGTTTTATTGTTATCGTAACGAATTGGCGAACAACAATTTAGCAATATAACAATTCAGCAATTATTATCAGAATAGTAGCTCTTATTTAACAACCTTCAAAATCCCCCGCATAGTCGTAGAATGTGCAGGAAAAGTACAAACATATTCATAACCCCCAGGCTCAGATGGAGCGACAAAATAAAAAATATCCGAACTTCCAGGCACTAATAAATTAGAGTGAAATAATAAATCGTCAGATTCTGGAATATAGCCTTTTTCTTGTCCTTGTAAACCTAAGTTATTGGCTAAATCTGCTACTACCGCAACTTTCCCAGGCTTCACAATCGCCACATTATGCATCATATCATCTGGGTTATTCAACACAAATTTCACTTTTTGTCCCGCTTTAACGCTTAGTTCTTTTTCGACATATTTCATACCAGCAGCAGTCGTTAAAGTTAAGGTGACGTCTGGACCATTAAACCAACTAGAAGGCATTTCTGTTACGCGCTTATCGCTGATTAAATTAACGGCAGGTACAATGGCATCATGTCCGACATGCGCAGCAGGGTCATGTGTACCGCCACCGCCAGGGATTTCATTTAAAGTATAATACCCAAAATTGTGTAGTAATTTCTTACCTGAAGTGTTTTTAATACCTTCGGCTTTGACTTCATTAATGTATCCAGCCCGTAGTCCTTCAACAAATAACTTAGCGGTTTTCCCATCTTGAGATAAGCTTACTTTGTAAACCGTTCTTATTTGTAAGTCTGTTACAGGGCTACCATACACATGATGGTATTTATAGGTAAAGTCACTTATTTTATAGGATGCTGGGTCTGCCGCAGTTGCTCGATTTACGGGTTCGGTGAATTCAATATCAAAACCTTCTTTGGTGGCTTTGATGGTTTTCATTTCAAAGGGAGCTCTTCCATTATAGACCAGTCTTTCTAAAGCATAAGAAGCTTTGCCAGTAGAAGCCCAACCTCGATTGGTTTGACCTACAAAAATAGAGTTATCTGGTCCCCATTCCATTCTGAGAATACCAGAAGCAAAACCTTCTCTAAAAGGAAAGCAAACGCCTTGATACACACCATTTATTTTTTCTTGAAAAACCCGCATAATTTTACTGTGCCCTTGGTCTGCTACTAATAATTGTCCTTCAAAAGGGCCAAATTTATCATTATTTACGACCAAAATATCGGAAGTAGAAATACCCATCAAGGTATGCGGAAACCAGACGCTAGGCGGTTTAATCCCTTCTTTTTTCTTGGAATATTCATATAGTGTATACCCCATCGTATCTACAATTTCCTCAAATTTTATTTTTACAGGAGACCCTGGTTCTTGTGACCATTTTAAGCCTTCTGGATTTCCTGCAAAATCTCCTTTTTCTAAATGCGTCATTCTTCCTGAACCTACCCAGTCGCCTTGATTTTCGGTATAAAAAACATCTCCTTTGGCATTTAAACCAAAACCTGCTGGAGAACGTAAACCCGTTGCAATGGGGGTCATTTCTCCTTCTGGTGTAATTTGTAGTAACCAGCCTCTCCATTTAGACCCACTTTCTCCACGACCAATCCATCCTAAGTTAAGCGTTACTAACATATTTCCATCAGGCAAAAATTCTGGCCCGTAAGAGTATTCGTGATAATTTCCATTTAAAGGCCAACTGTAAATCGTCTCGTATATATCTGCTCTTCCATCGCCACTTTGGTCTTGAATTTTAGTTAATTCTGCTCTTTGACTTAAATAATAAGCGCCATCTCTATAAGCTAATCCAAGAGGTTCGTGTAAACCCGAAGCAAATCGAGTAAATTCAGGCTTCGTACTAGATGGGTTTTTAATTGTCCATAAATCTCCTCTTCGAGTCGTTACGCCTAGTGTTCCTTTATCATCAAAAGCTAATCCGCCAACTTCTAAGATAATATCTTTAGGAATAGGGACTTCTTTAATAGTATAATATTGATTTTCCTTTTTTTGAATGGTGGATTGTGCCGCTATTAGGATTGGACAGATTAAGATGAATATAGTTATTATCTGTTTGATTTTCATATTTTTAGAATTTAATAGCTTCTGATTGCTGATTAAAGATAGACTACTTTCTTTGAAATACTTTTCCCCACGAATTTTAACTCCCCACGGATGAATTCTATCTCGGATTTATAAATAACACCGATGAAATGTCTGTAGATTTCTCAATGAGTTCTTCAATTTACCAATGAATGGTATATTGAACCTTTTCGTCAATTTTGGCTAATAGTTCTTTGTTATTTCTTAAGACTACATTTTTGGCTTCAATATAATAAGCACCGTCTACATTATATAAACCATTTGCTTGTAATTGTATATGGCTACCTGATGCAATTCTAAGGTATAAATTTGAGCCATCACCCGATTTGTTAATCGTTCTCACTAAGCTTTTTCCATCTTCGGAAGGTAAAATTTGGTCTGTAAATTGTGTTGATTTTAAACTATATTTGAAAGTAGGGCTATTTTGACTATCCACTTCATATCCTCTAAACTTAAAACCATCTGGTACGAAACTAGGCCAAGCTGCATTTTCATTGCTCAAAGCAGCAATAGGTAAGCCGCTGGTTAAATCAATCGCCGTATTCACTGGTTGTAATAATTGGGGTTCTCCTCTACCCTGCCACATTTTGGTAACATTTGCAAATTTCCCTTTCCAAGCTTTAATCAAATTTGGTGTTCGTAAATCATAACTATAATGCACGCCAAGCGGATTGCCAATAGATAATATATTAGTCTTCTTTTCCCCATTATGATTGACAAAACCACGAATCATTTCCACTTCTTTCAATTGATTGATAATAATTGGTGGCCTTGGTTTGCGATTGGTAGTTGTTTCTTTTGGGGCAACAGCTAAAGTTTGCTTAATAATGCCTGGTCCTTCATAGCCTATTTCTAAATAAGCGGCCCAAACTTCTTGATAATAAGTTTGGGTCAAATCGTGTACGCCTTTAGTTAAATTAATGATGCCTCTTTCCTCCCCATAACCGGGGTCACCTTCATTAAAAACAACGGATTGCCCATCGATGAATAACTCCCCACCATCATCTATTCTAGTCGTAAATAAATAATCTCCCCCAATTGGCACTTCCAATTTCCCTTTAAATTTTAGTCTATATCCGTCTGCTTGCTCACTGGCTTTACTAACTTCTAAATAATCTAATTTTCCTGTCTTGGAGGCTGTTAATTGATTAAAATCAGGCAATTTATCATCTTTTCCATCGAAGAATTCATATTGAATATCTTTTAAGGCTAATTGATCTAAAGTATACTTTTTATATTTAAAATTTCTAAAAGCAACCGCACCATGGTCTCCTTGAATAAACAAAGGGCCTGTTGCCGCTTCTTTAGGAAAAATTGAGCCCCTAGTTGGGCCTGTTAATACGATGTTTTCATGTATCAAGAACCCATTATGGTAAACTTTCTTAAAAATAGCATTTTCCGTTTTCTGTCCATTTTCATCAAAACGAGGTGCTTGAAATTCTATTTTAAAGTTTTGCCATAACCCTGGTGCTTTACTAGCATTTACCTTAGGTGCGGTCCCTTCATAACCTTTTTGTCCTTCTGGTTTAGCATCATCCCAACGTTCATAAATTCCTCCACAATCTCCAGATGTCACGGCTTTCTTTCCCCAACTATCTAAAATTTGAAGTTCATATCGACCTTGCAAATAAATACCTGAATTTGAACCTTTGGGTACTAAAAAATCTATTTCCATATCAATATCTCCATGTTCCCAAGTAGTCATAATATTCCCTTTTTCCGTATCAGTAGGTTTATTCACCAATATCCCTTTTCCCTCAGATGCTTCCAATGATTGTTCTGTCGTCCAATCTGAATAAACATTACCAGCAATTTGCCAATTTTGAGCATCCACTTTAAATTGACTTAAATCTTCTAAAGGTAAGGCAGTCATTGGTAAGGTTCGAGGCACTTCAGGAATCAAAGTGGCTGTTTCCTCTTCAATAAGGGTTGGGTCATTTTTGCACGCAAAAGTTAGCAAGATTAATAACAAGAAAGAGTTTTTCAATAAATTCATTTTTACACGCTTTGTTTTGAAAAATTGAGCAGGGTAAAAGTATAGAAATGATATTGAAATACATAATCTGCTCCTAAAAATTGGGCATAAATTGGAGAACAATTGGATTCATGATTAATATAGATGGTTTATTAATAGATAAAAATATGTTGGGTAACTTGACAAGTTTATCAATCTAGTTGAAAAAATCACAGTATTCTTGTTCTACAAAACTCAATTTCTTAAAATAGTTACATCGCCTTTAATGATTTCTCCTTCTTTAGTATCCAATCGCAGTACATAATAATAAGTCCCTTCCGGAATAGGATTTCCTGTATTATTTTGGCCATCCCAATCATTATTATAAGGCGTTGTTTGAAATACAATATCCCCCCAACGATTAAAAATAGTTAGCTCACTATTAGGGAAGGCATCGGGGGCTTCTTCTATCATCGGGATTTTAAAGAAATCATTTTTTCCATCGCCATTGGGTGTAATTGCATTTGGAACAGCCGCTAAATCAACCACCACTTCTAAGGAAGTATTGCCAATACAGCCATTAATATCCATGACTTCAACATTCAAGGTAGTTGAAGTTGTAAAAGAAGTCTCTATTTCTTCACAATCATTACAATTAATCAAATCGGAAGGTGTCCATAAAATTTCTGCAATATCCGTAGTAGGAATAGAAGTCAGTAGATTAAACGAACCTATTTGCCCCGTTACTAACTCCTCATTGTTAGAAACAATTGTCACTTCGAGCGGCGCAGGTTGGTTTAATAAAATGGTCGTATCCCAAGCACAAGCTAGTTCGTCTACGATTGTTAAGGTATACATATTCGGTGCTAAATCGGAAAAAAGTGCTATTTGATTGGTATCAAAATTATTCAATACATAATTAAAAGGAGTTGTACCACCTCTTACATTTCCTACCTCAATAAAACCATTATTAAGACCTTCACAAGCAGGGTCAACAATCGTAAATTCTGCTCCGATTGGTGGATTCTCATTTTCGTTTACTTGAACCGTATCTCGACTAACACAACTATTCGCTTGATTGGTTATCTCCAATATATAGCTACCAGCTTCTGCGGTGGTCAATAACGTATTGTTAGATAGGGTACGCCCCATTTCATCCGTCCATTTATAGACAATTAAATCCCCTGTTTCAGAACCAGTTGCATCTAAAATAAGGGTTCTATCATCACATCCTAAAGTTTGGTCGTCCAAGCTTTTAATTTCAGGTAACTCCCGATTATCTGCCACCAATACGGAATCGGTGGTGACGCAATTATTTGTCCTATCTTCCACCATAATAAAATACATCCCAGGAGCAGCAACAGTGGTTAAAAAATTGTCATTACTGTCCGCAAAGACCCCATTATCCGTTCGCCATAAGGTACTTAAATTAGTTAATATTTCTTCGGTAGTTGGTTCAATAGCAATAAAATCATCTGTGCAAGCAAAAGATAAGTTCTGCGGTAATTCAATTATTGGCGATTCTTGGTCAGTTGTCACGGAAACCGAAGCGGTTTCCTCACATTGATTATTGGTATTTCTAATTAAAAGTTGATAGGTACCCGCAGCATTAATGGTTGCCAAAGGCGTATCTTCTCCAGAAAGAATAACTCCATTTTGAGTCGTCCATTCATAAATAAAATTAGTACCTACGGCTGTATTTTCGCCACCTAACACCGCTTCCTTTTTTAAACAAGTCAATTCTTGCGGCAAACCAATATCAATAGTTGGCCTCAATCTATCTACGACTACATTTAAACTATCACTAAAAGTACATCCATTGACAGTACTTTCTATAAGTAATTGATACCTACCTGGCTGGTTAACCATTACTGCTGGTTGGTCTGCTCCCGCAGTGATATTTCCATGCTCCGTAGTCCATTGATAAAGATAGGGCAGGCCAACTACATTAATATCACCCAAAATCACCGTTTCTCTAGCACAATTTAAAGTGTCCGCCACACCAATATTAAAATCAATAGGACTAATATCTTTATCAACTATAAAAGAATCAAGTGCTTCACATGCACTTAAAGTATCCACAACGCTCAAAAAATAAGTACCACTTTCGTTAATTGTAAAAATTAAAGTACTATCAATTTTAGTAAAATTACTCGCATCAGAAGTCCATTCAAATCTTAAATTATCGAGCATGGAAAAAATAGTTCCTGCTGCTAAAACAGTTGTATCCTTATTGCAGGTAATCGTCTTATCTGCACCAGCTTCAATCTCGATTTTTCTACGAATATCTTCGACCATAATATTCTTTTCCCCCGTACAACCGCTAAAATTATTAGTGACTTCAACTTGATAAATACCTGCGGAATCTACTAAGAGATTCGGTTGGTTCGTTTCTCCTAGAATATTCCCTTCTTCAGAAAAGATAGACCATTGGTAAGTAGCATCGGCAATATTTATATTTGTGTTCAGTTCGGTTTGGTTATTCAGACAAGTAATTAAATCAGGTATGATAATCTCTATTTCTGGCGGATTCAAACTATCAATAATAATTAAACTATCAAATTTACTACATAGATTAGAAGAGTCGATGACCATTAATTGATAAGCGCCAGGGAATTCTATTAATACCTCTTTTTCCCTAGAAATTATTTTTTTATCTGTATCCCTCCAACTATAATAAAAATTAGCGCCTTCAGAAATTTCAGTTGGTGTAATCGTCAACTCTGGATTGAAACAAGTCAAAATTTGGTCGATGCCAACTTCTAGTGTCGGCAATACTTGGTCGGTGGTGACTATTACTGTATCCGTTGCTTGGCAAAAATTAGTTGTATTTTCTATCGTCAAAATGTATTCCCCAGCAGCATCCACTATTGGGTTCAATTCTGCTGCACTTGTCACAATATTTCCTTCGTCCGTTTGCCAATTGACCGCTACCTCAATATCTACACTTAATAATTGCCCTGCTAATCTTAAGGTATCTGCACAGTTAACTTTGGTATCTTCGCCTGCAGTTAACATCGGAGGTGACCTATCGGCAGTTACTCGAACGGTAGTACTTGACCCTCTACAACCAGTAATCGTGTCTTCTGCAAAAGCAATAAACTCTTCTTCTAATAACGCATCTGTCACCACTAAAAGAGCACTATCAATTTCTGCACGACCAAACCATTTGATAACCGAACTTGGAATATCACTTTCTGCTAAATACCTAATTTCGTTCCCAGCACAATTAATCCCACCGGTACTTGTAAAGCTAACGACAGGTCTTGGCCGTTCGAAAACCGAAACAGAATCTTTACTGACACAATTATTTTCCGTATTTGTTACTTCTAAAAAATATTGCCCTGCTAAATTTACTTCTTGTTTGATGGAATCCCCTAAGGAAATGGGCGTATTATCAAACCATTCATAAACAAAATTAGCGCCTATAGAAGTCGCATTTCCACCTAAACTAAATGCCAAAATATCCGCTTCTACCCCACTGCAATAAATGGTATCTTTCCCTGCATCGGCTATTGGATTATCTCTTGAAACCGTGACTCGGACAGAATCAATAGACCGACAACCATTACTTTGGTCAACAACAATTAAATTATAAACGCCTGGTGAGGAGACCTCAATTTTAAGCTCACTAGACAGGTCATTATTTGCAAAATCTTTCCATAAATAAGAAAATTCTTCTCCTTGTACAGAACCACCTGCATCTAATTCAACTGCACCAATCGTACAATTTAATTCTTTTGTTGGCCCTGCATCCGCTAATGGTCTTATGGTATCTGCTTCAATTTCTAAAGACATCAAACTAGAACAACTATTCGCAGGATTAACGACTATCACCGAATAAACTCCAGGAGCAGTTGCTGCTAACTCAGCCGTATCTGATATAATTTCAGTAGCCAATTTCCATTGATAAATCGCATCTGAAACATCCGAAGTCGCACTAACTTCTACAACTGGATTTTTACAAGAAAAAATACTCGGTTCATTGACAAAATTTACGATTGGATTCACTACACTAGAAGGTACTACTATACTATCTTTTGCAATACAGCCAGTTGTCGTATTGGTGATTTCTAAGAAGTATTTTCCGCTTTCTTTCACTAAAGGATTAATATTACTTGCTTGAGTTTCATCTGTAAAAACGCCTTCTTCTGTCGTCCATATAAATTCAAAATTAGCGCCTTGTTCGGATTGGTCCCCCATAATGGTTACTTCCTCTACAACGCAAGTAATTGTTGCTGGATTTTCTAGGAGAATATTGGGTAATACTTGTTGGACATCCAATCGAAGAGAATCTGAAAAAGCACAACCGTTTGCTGCGATAACTGTTGCAATATACACTCCCCCATTAGTCGCCGCTAGTTGGTTTAATGGAATAGTCGTATTATCGGGTAATCGCCAAGAAAAATTGGTATTTGGTGTGAGCGAACTAGCGGTTAAAGTGATACTCGGTATTTGGCAAGTCAATGTTGAGTCCCTAGGAATCGCCAAATCGGGAATGTCAAAATCTTTTAGAATAATGACCGTGGTATCTGTAGAACAACCATTTTCGGTATTACTGACAGATAATTGATAAACTCCCGCTGAATCAACGTTAGCAGTTACCCCATCTGTTTCCCCAATGAAATGTCCATCTTCGGTAGTCCAATTATACTCAAATTCCATCCCTGTAGAAGAAAGATTTCCATCTACTATCACTACTGGGTTGGAACAATTCAAAGTTTGACTAATCCCTGCATCTGCTATCGGGAAAATTTGGTCTGCAGCAATATCAATTATTTGAGCGGAAGCACAGCCATTTTCTGTATTTCTAATATTAAGTATATAACTACCCGCCTCTGTTACTTTGGGTTGGTAAGTTGCTGCATCCTGAATGAGGTTCCCATCACTTGCAAACCAATCGAATGCATAAATAGACCCGCTATCAGAAGCAGCAGCATCAAGGGTTAATATTGGTTCAAAGCAAGTTAAAAGGGTATCTGCGGTTATCGATATTTTAGGAGGTGTAAAACTGGTATCTACCTGCACCGTATCTAAACTTTCACAACCATTGTCTGTATTTTTAACTGATAATATATAGATGCCTCCTGCACTTACTTCAGGGGTGAGAGAATTGATGTCTGTATCACTTAAAAATTGTCCATCAGGTGTTATCCAACCATAAGTAAATGCTAGTCCTTGGGAAGAGGTATTTCCTGCTATTTGTAAAGTTGGATTCGTACAATTTAAGACTAAAGGTTCTCCTGCTTCCGCAATCGGATAAATGCGTTCTTCTCTTACTCTAACAGAATCTTTAGTAAAACAACCATTAATTTCGGAAGTCACTTTGATAATAAAAATCCCTGTATCGTTGACTGAAATAGCGGCATCTGGCAATGGGTTCATTAAATTTCCTCCCGACCATTCGTATTCAACTTGGAGTGTAGTACTTGTTGCCAGTAAGTCGGCAATAGGTTGCGTACAACTGATTAGATTATCAGCAGCCGTTAATTGCGGTGCCACAAAATCTTCCGTCACTAAAACAGAATCGGTAGCAGTACATCCATTTTCGGTATTCGTTATTTTTAATTCATAAGCCCCTCCTTTATCTACGGTAAGGGTTTCCGTAGCAGGTAAATCTGGGATTTCCATTGTAGTATTTGTCCACAGAATAGCATATTTATCTCCTGCAGAAGACCCCAGAGTAGTTAACATTCTGGTCGGGCCGTTACAATCTATAACGCCTCCATTATTAGCGACCGCTTCTGGTATGACCATGTCCGTTGCTACAAAAACAGAATCGGTTGCCACACAGCCTGTTACTGGGTCTGTAATGGTTAAATTAAATTGACCACCTTTATTAATGGTTGGTTGAAAAAAATTGGTCAAAAAATCAATACTTCCTTCATCCGTTGTCCATTCTGGGTTGTATTGATTGCCCATCGTAGAATTGGTCGCATCTAATTGAATGGTTGGATTCGTGCAATTTAGAATGCCTGGGTCTGCAATCTTTGCTCGGAGTGTTTCATCGCCAATCACCGCCGTTCCTGCAAAGCTTAAATCAAAACCAACTCCATTGGCAGAAAAATTATCAATTAGCAAAAAATAAGTCTCTCCAACCGCTACATTAAGAGCAGGTAAAAAATTTGTGCCTGAAACATCGGTTTCTTCAAAATCGATAAACGCATTATTAGACAGCCCCATTCCCTCCTCTTCTGTTCCTACCAAACAATTTATCGCCTCGCTATCTCCAGCATTCGGACAGGCATTTTTGTATAAAGAAAAACCATAACTTGATGCCCCTTTCGGCTTAATGAGGAAAGCCAATTCCCCACTTTCCAAGACATCAAATTGATACCATTTAGCTTGTCGTTCTAGTCCATCTGGTGAACAAGTAGCGATTGCTTCATTTTTTTCAAAACCTGGTCCTCTAGATTTAGCAACAGAAACAGTTTCCTTGCCGCATAATTGGATGGCTCGGATGCAATCAGCAGTAGAATCAACCGTTATTTTTACCGTTCCTTCTATCGTTTCTTCAAGGAGTGTTTCCCCATCAACATTTATGGCAGAAGGCGGAAAAGAAACCGTAACTAAACTACTATCTCCAACACTTCCTAAAGCTTTAAAACATACTTGAAAAATAGGCGTACTATCAGCAACCACTAAACCTAAATCATCAAAGGTATGGGTATAACTAAAAGCTAAATTTCCGTTCCCCACGTCCATGATATTAAAGTCACTCTGCTCTAAAAATTCAATTTCAAAACTATCTACACCGACATATTCTAATATTGTTGGATCCCATTTTAAAGGAAATCGTAAATTTCTCAAAAAAGCGACATTCTCTGCATAAATAGGTAAGCAAAAAACCTCATCAGGTACAACCGTTGTTTCTCCAGCATCTACTCGAAAAATACAATCAGGCGTATCTTCTGGGTCTAAACAAGGATTACAAACCAAACCAGTTGGGTCACAAAATTCTACATAAAAATCAAATAATTCGCCCTCATCTCTTCTATCGTTCGCAAAATCACCAACTATTAAAGTCCAGGTTCCATTAACTCGTCCCTCATCAAAATCTGCTAAATCTCCTTTAAATGGTAGATAAGTTCCATCTAACGTACCAATCCCTTGCCATTCTTGGTCATTATTCCATTTATTTTCATAGCCATTGTCTGGCACGGCAGGTTCTCCATTGCCCACAAAAGCTATATCAAATATCCGATTATCTGTTTGCCCATTTGTGCCAGCAGAAAAGGTAACATCGCCCAATAATTGAACAGTATCTCCTCCAGAAGAAATCAATTTTATATCCAAGTCGCCAACATATTCGTGTTTGAAATTTAAACCTACTTTGCTAACACATTGGGCAGGACTCGATAAGTCATTATTTTTTACATTGAATACATTTAACCTATATGCTCGAAAACCAGTATTATCCTCTATTAAGCCCGGACAATTTTCGCAAGGACAAGAATTAGGTGTTTGAGCAATTAAGGAATTACTACAACAAAAGGTAAGAAAAAAGAATAAAGACGGAAGGAGTAAATTCCTTTTAGGATTTATAGACTTATTAAGAAAAATCATAATAAGAAAAGGGAGTAAATTCAACTGCTTTGTTTGTTCATGGAAGTTTTGTGTCAAAATATTCCGTGTTTCTTTAGTAAAATCGGTTATTAATGTTCAGTCAATTTTGAAATGACGGGTTAAGAGTTGAAACACTTGGAGGTCTTGAAGCCGCTCCAAGGTTTTTATCCGTTGACCTTGAAGCGGCTTCAAGACCTCCAAGCGTCTATTTGTCAAAAAGCCTACCCATCAATTTTATCTTGACTAACTACTAGGTAATGCTCTGTAAAGTTAATCCTCCTGATTCTACTTCGCAAAGAAAAAATCGTTTTCCGCAGCTTGGTGACATTATTTATTATCGCCAACTACATCAAAACGCCATTCTTAGCGGCTATACTAGGTGGAATATCTGCCTCTCCCAACATTTCTTTCAAATCAATCTCAATCACTCGACATAAAGAATGCATGGGAATATCATTACCCAAACCTTCAAAAGGGTTCTCAGAATAATCGCCAATTAGTTCCATCATCAAATAGACCCAGCCGACTAGCACCGTAAAAGGAACTGCCATCCAAACCGCTCCCTCTCCTATTTCATGGAATTCAGAAACCATTCCGAGCGGTAATAAAAAGATAAAAATGCCTACAAAGATGAAACTACTACTACCATATTGCCGAGGCAATGGAAATTTTTTAATCCGTTCACATTTTCCTTGATGGGTATAGAAATCATTCAGTAATTTTTGCAACTCCATGTGTCGGAAATCATCGATCAAACCTTCTGTTCTTAAGGCCGCTAAATCCTGAGACTGCTGGTCAATTATTTGAGTCGCTGTATTTTTATAATTAATCAAACGCTGACGTTCTTCATCCGAAAGAAATTCTGTTAATTCTTTTTCCGTAATTCCATCTTGGCTCAAATTAATACCATATTGTTGCATTCGCTTTTCGGTCGCTCTTTTAACATGTCCATTTTGACTAATATGCTCCCAAGGAGTTGGAATTAGCAATTGGCTTCTTAAAGCATATAACCAGGCGATATGTCGGTAAATTAATTTTTTATGAATGGCTACTATTTCTGCTTTAGATAAATCTGTATTTGTAAATTGGTTTCCAATGTAAGCTCTAACATTTGCGCCCCACATTCGGCTACTATTGATAATAGCGCCCCAAATTTTTCGTGCTTCCCAAAGTCTATCGTAAGCACTATTATTTTTAAAACCAACATAAAAAGCAACTGCTGTACCAATAACAGATAGTGGAAGCCAAGGAATATGTAACCATTCCCAATGAAAATATTCATAAAATGCGGTTACCGCTACTGCCCAAAGGGTCAACCAAACTAAATGCCCTCCTGTAAATCTTAAAAGGTCTGTTAAACTGAAATTTTTTTTGATAAACATAGTAGAAAAATTATTAAAATTCGATTATCCAAGAATTACAAGAAAAATGAAACGTATAAGTGTCGTCCGTGGACGTTAAGTTTTATTTCCCACGGATAACTTCCACAGGTAAGTACTTATTTTATTAGTTGTCCGTTTTATTTTTTCTTTATTTTCAAATCAATTTAAGGAATCAAAAAATGGCAAACATAATCAACATTTAATATATACTCTGAACGGTCAAGTATTTTGATTTTAAATCCAAGATTTATGCTTGCAAAACGTTAGTTTTAACATTGATAATCAAATAGTTATATTTTTGTTAAGATTTTCTTAACAATTCACAAAACTTGACCGTTTCTAGTATATCTATTAATGTATTTATCTAGCCTACTAGGTTAGAAAAGCCTACTTTTGCCCCAAAAAATTAAAGGTACTACTTTTGTGTCTTTTTTATCAAAAAATCTATCCCATCCGACGTAAAATTAAAGGGGAATAAATCAAATTAACATGAGTAAAAAATCCTTAAAAGAAGAAGCATTAGCCTATCATTTTGAAGGCAGACCAGGTAAAATAGAAGTTATTCCAACCAAAGCTACTGCCAATCAACGTGATTTATCACTAGCTTATTCACCTGGGGTTGCCGACCCTTGTTTAGCCATCCATGAAGATGAAAATGATGCCTATAAATATACGGCTAAAGGTAATTTAGTTGCAGTTATTAGTAACGGAACAGCCGTTTTAGGACTAGGAGATATTGGTCCCTTAGCGAGTAAACCTGTGATGGAAGGAAAGGGTTTATTATTTAAAATATATGCAGATATTGATTGTTTCGATTTAGAATTAGACACCAAAGATGTAGATGAATTTATCAGAACGGTTAAGATATTAGAACCTACTTTCGGGGGTGTCAATTTAGAAGATATTTCTGCACCTGCTTGTTTTGAAATTGAAGAACGTTTAAAAAAGGAATTAAATATTCCTGTGATGCATGATGACCAGCACGGAACGGCAATAATTAGTGGTGCTGCTTTATTAAATGCCTTAGAAATTGTCAATAAAGATATTGATAAAGTTAAAATAGTGGTCAATGGTGCTGGGGCATCCGCTATTTCTTGCACTCGAATTTATGTCTCTTTAGGTGCTAAAAAAGAGAACATTTTCATGTATGATAGCAAGGGCTTAATTCATGGCGATAGAGATAATTTGAATGGTAAAAAACCTGAATTTATTAATAATACAGTTCCTGCTAATACGACTTTGAAAGAAATATTAAATGGTGCAGATGTATTTATTGGTTTATCTAGAGGAAATGTATTGAGTGCAGACATGATACAAGACATGGCTAAAGAACCAGTTATTTTTGCCATGGCAAATCCAACACCAGAAATCAGTTACGATTTAGCAAAAGCTACTCGTCCTGATTGTATTATGGCAACGGGTCGCTCAGATTACCCAAATCAAGTAAATAATGTATTGGGTTTTCCTTTTATTTTCAGGGGCGCTTTAGATGTGCGTGCTTCAGAAATCAATGAAGCGATGAAAATTGGTGCAGTCTATGCCTTGGCAGAATTGGCTAAAAAACCAGTTCCTGACATCGTGAATATGGCGTATAATAATACGAATTTAAAATTTGGTAAAGATTATATTATTCCAAAACCCGTAGACCCTAGATTGATTACGACCGTCGCACCAGCAGTAGCGAAAGCGGCAATGGATACAGGGATTGCCAAGCATCCAATCAAAGATTGGAAGGCCTATAAATTGGAATTAGCCAAACGATTAGGAAATGATAATACTTTATCCAAAATAATAGAAACGAAAGCCAAGCAAGATGTAAAGCGAGTTGTTTTTACGGATGGAGAAGAATTGTCTGTTTTAAAAGCAGCACAAATAG
The DNA here is from genome assembly GCA_017857395.1 of Bacteroidota bacterium. Lineage (GTDB taxonomy): Bacteria > Bacteroidota > Bacteroidia > Chitinophagales > Saprospiraceae > JAFMDF01. Next base: position 19,318 of record JAFMDF010000069.1, read on the forward strand.
TATTAGAAGAAAAAATTGCCTTGCCCATTCTATTGGGTAATAGGGCACGAATTGAGCAATTAATAGCCGAACAAGACCTTATTTTACCAAATGTTCCAATCATTAACCCGAAGCGACCTATTAATGAAGTAGAAAAAGAAAATTTAAATCGGTACACGCAAAGTTTATATAAAAAGCGACGCAGAAAAGGCGTAACGGTTAAGGAAGCGGAACATTTAATTACTTCCAGAAGGTATTATGCGCCAATGATGGTAGAAATGGGCGATGCGGATGCAGTTATTGGTGGTTTGTCCAAACGCTATCCTTTTATGGTGAAGCCTGCCTTACAAGTAGTTGGGGCTAGACCGAATGTAAGTAAGGTGGCAAGTATGCATATTTTAACCACCAAATCGGGCCCTTTATTTTTAGCCGACACGACAGTTAATCATCATTTAAATGCGGATGACATTGCCAATATTGCAGAATTAGTTGCAGAAAAAGTCCGTGCTTTTAATATTGAGCCTAAGATTGCCTTTGTAACTTACTCTAACTTTGGTTCTGTGCCTAATGGCGAATCTGCCGTATTGATGAGAAAGGCGACTAAGATTTTACAAGAAAAATATCCAGATTGGATAGTAGACGGAGAAATGCAAGCGCATTTAGCTTTGAATAAAGAAGGGTTGGAAAAATTATATCCCTTTTCTAAATTAGCAGGGCATCAAGCGAATGTCTTGATTTTTCCTAATTTATCTTCTGCTAATATTGCTTACAACTTATTAAAGACGGCTGCGGAGATGGATTTAATTGGGCCTGTTTTATTAGGTTTAAATAAATCTGTTCATATTTTACAAATGGGTGCGACTGTACGGCAGATTGTAGATATGGTGGGGATTGCGGCTATTGATGCGCAATAGCGGTTGAATGAAATGAGTAAATCGAAAAATAATGAAATGAGTAAATTTTAGTCCTTCTTGCGAAAAGTAGTTGATTTTTAAAAGAAAAGCCTACATTTACTCATTTTATCATTTCTCGATAAATACTAAAGATATGAAAAATAAAGCGAATCAAACCACATTCCTTCTTCCTGTCATCTTTGCATTATTATTCATTTTTGGCTGTCAAGCACCAACCGAAATTGTTGAAAGTCCCCCCGTAATCAAGCATTATGTCTCCGAAAACACCACAAAAATGAACCTCCCTTTTTCGGATGCGGTTATCGTGGACAACATGATTTATTTATCAGGACAAATTGGCAATACGCCAGGTTCTTTTAAATTGGTAGAAGGAGGCATTCGTGCAGAAGCCAAACAAACCATGGAAAATATTAAAGCGACCTTGGCAGCAAATGGCGCAACGATGGAAGATATTATCAAATGCCGTGTTTTTATTGAAGATATAAAAGAATGGGGCATTTTTAATGAAGAATACGTCAAGTTCTTTCCTAATAAAAAACCTGCAAGAAGTGCTTTGGGGGCGAATGGTTTGGCTCTAGGGGCTAAAGTAGAGGTGGAATGTATGGCTTGTAAAACAAGATAGTCCTTCAAATACCAAAAGTAGCTTAGACCTCTGGTCTGAGTAGTTCCGAACAAACATGTATTCTGTGCTACTCAGACCAGAGGTCTAAGCTACTTTTTATTTTTTCGCCAACATACTATGTTTAATCGCTTGCCTCATGTGGTCATAATGGCAATTATAGCCTCGTTGGCATAATAATTTAGCCGCTTCAACAGATGAATGTTTGGCTGTGATTGGTAAAGCCTCTTTCTCCAAACCAAGCGTCGTTTGAATACTCTCTGGAAATTTACAAGGATGTGCAGTCGCTAAACACAACGTCTTCGTTCCTTTAGTTAATTCCGCTTTTAAATTTTGAGCAGCAGCTACCGCAACGGCAGCATGTGGGTCTAATAAATAAGCTTCTAATTTATAGATTTGCTGAATGGTAGCAAGCGTTTGTTCATCCGAAATACTATTAGCAATAAATCCTTCCCTATAAGCTTTGAAAGTGGCTTTATCAAAGACCACCTTTCCAGTGGCTTCAAAAGTAGTTATCCACTCATTAATTTTAGCACCATCTTGTCCAGTGGCAAAATACAAATACCGCCAAAAATTATAAGGAATTAAAATGTCTATGGCAGAAGCTGGACAAGCAATAATGGGTGCTTTAGAGAAAACACCTTCGGTAAAAATCCGAGTTAAACAAGCATTTTGATTATTGGCTATAATAAATTTTCCAACAGGCAAACCCATTTCCCTTGCTAAAGACCCCGAACATAAATTCCCAAATGCACCAGAAGGGACAGCAAAATTTAAGGCATCTCCAACCTTATCAACTGTTTGCAAATAACCATAAAAATAATGCACCGTTTGCATCATCACTCTTCCCCAGTTTATAGAATTGACACTAGAGAGGTTCAATTTTTCCTTAAAATCTTTATCCGCAAACATTTCTGCAATCAGCAAATCCAAATCATCTGCGCCGTCAGGGCAACCCGCCACTCCGACAGCATGGACGTTCGATGCCGTAATAGTCGTCATTTGGCGTTCTTGTTCTTCTGTAATTAATTCCTTTGGATATAAGACCCACGTATCAAGGTGTTCTTTTCCAATGGTCGCATGCGCAGCAGCAGGCCCCGTATCTCCTGTGGTTGCTACAATAATGGTCATTTTTTCTCCTTTTCTTTTTAAGAAAAAATTGAATAAATTAACAATAAAACCCATCGCCACATCTTTAAAAGATAAAGTCGGCCCATGAAATAACTCTTGGATATACACCTCTTCTTCGGAGGTCAGTTGATAGATTGGAATTAAATCTGGGTGGTAAAACGTGCTAAAACTATCCGCTAAAATTTGTTTTAATTCCGTTTCAGAAATAACCGATTTAGGGATAAAAAGAGACAAAATTTCATAAGCTACCTCTGTATACGTTTTCCCTTTCCAACTTGCTAAAGTCGCTACTGAAATCTTCGGCAATTCAGTCGGCACATAAAGTCCGCCATCGGGTGCAAACCCTGCTAAAATAGCGGTTTCAAAACCAACTGCTGCCCCCCCACCTCTATTGCTCACAAATTGAATCATAATCTTGGTATATTTGCTTTTTTCAAAAAAGGCTTAAATATCGTAAAGTATTTTTGTAGCGCCAAATTAAATGAATATGAAAGTAGCCATCATAGGTAGCGGCTTTATTGCCCACGTTCACGCAGCAACCATTAAAGCGCTAGGACAGGAATTAGTCGTTATTATTAGCAGAAAAGAAGTGAATGCTGCTGCGTTTGCCAAAAAGTGGCACATTCCATATTATGGGACGTCCATCAATTTAGCGATTGAAAAAAGTGACTGTATTCATTTATGTACGCCTCCCTTGGCTCATTATGAACAGGCAAAAACCATCATCGCTGCTGGGAAACATTTAATTTGTGAAAAGCCCTTGACGATTGATGCAAAAAAAGCCAAGGAATTATATGAATTAGCCAAAGATAAACAAGTCATTGCTGCCGTAAATTTTAATGTGCGGTATCATGAAGCTTGTCAACGTGCGAAGGATTTGATTGCGCAAAAAGCATTTGGTGCTATTCGATTAATTCACGGTTCGTATCTACAAGAATTTCATGCGAATTCGGATTATTACAGTTGGCGGTATCAACTTTCGGAAGGCGGGAAAATGAGGGCTACTACGGAAATCGGTTCGCATTGGATAGATTTGGTGCGTTATTGGACAGGCTTAGAAATTACCGCAGTAGCTGCTAATTTTGCTAATTTTCAACCGAATCGCTTTTTGACAAAGGATGGAATGATTCATGTCGAGCAAAAAGAAGGCAGCCAAGCCGTTACTATTGATTCTGAGGATGCCGCTACCGTTTTATTAAAATTTTCAAATGGGGCTATTGGCAATCTCATCTTATCAGAAGTTTCTCATGGTAAAATGAATCAACTACGATTAGAAGTAACGGGTAGCAAACAATCTATTTGGTGGAATAACGAAACGCCTTATCAACTATTTCATGGCGAAAAAAACAAAGGGGTACATACGACTACGAACCCGTTTAGTGGTGGATTCAATGAAACTTTTAAGGAGTTATTCCAAGCTGTTTATGCTGCCATTGAATCACCTACTGGTAAGCCTAATTATCCAACTTTTAAAGACGGCGCTATGAACGCAGCGGTCTGTGAAGCTATTTATCAAAGTGCTAAAAATGATTCGGTTTGGGTAAGGGCCTCCTGAGTAACGAATAAAAGGAGAGTTGCCCATTTTGAATTTAATTCCACACAAATTTATTACCCCCACGAATTATTTGCAAGTTTACGTTTATCTACAGGGTTAACTAAAAAAATAATATTGAAAATGTCATCTAGTTCGTCAAATCCGTTGTCTTCATTCATCCGTTGGTAGAAAATAAGCCAACGGATGATTATCAATTTTCTACCTGACTATCTATCAAAACTCAGCAATAAAAGCAGTAAGCATGAATCCTAAAATCCAAGCCATCATCGACCACTATCAATTTGACAGAATCCCTATCGAAGGTACGTTTTATAAAAGTACTTATGTGTCTAAAAAAACAATTGGAGACAGTCCCGTCGGAACAGCTATTATAGGTTTATATTGTCATAAACCATTAAGTGTCTCCTGTTTTCATCGTTTAGCCCATGATGAAGTCTGGCATTTTTATGACGGTCAAGCTTTTGTTTTGCACTTATTACATCCTAATGGGAGCTATCAAAAAGTGATTATGGGTAAGGCTATTTTTGAAGACCAACAAATTCAATTTACCATACCCGCCAATGTATGGCAAGCAGCAGAATTATTACCAGAAAGTGAATATGCCTTATATGGCTGTACGATGTCTCCTGGGTTTACAGGCAATTGTTTTGAGGCAGGAAACAGGGAAGTATTAATTGACGCCTATCCCAACCAAGCTGCGATTATCGAACGATTATCAGTACAAGGTCACGAAACTAAACTTCCAGAAGGATTTACGCAATAAATCACCGATTTTTCAAAAAAAAATGTATTTTTGAGAATAGAAACATTTTTAGCGAAAATTCGCTAAAAATAATATAACTTATTCCTTACGCAAAAATATAGTAGCATGAAAAGTCTATTTTTCACAGAAGAACACGAATTATTTAGGTCTAGTTTACAAGATTTCTTTAAGGCAGAGGTTACGCCTTATATTAATGAATGGGAAAAAGCGGGCAAAGTTGATAGGAGTGTATTTCGGAAAATGGGGGAAATGGGCTTTTTATCCCTAGAAGTAGAAGAGAAATATGGTGGAATGGGCGCTGATTTTATGTATACCACTATTTTATGTGAAGAATTAGGACGTACAGGTAGTGGAGGTTTTGCTACAACTATTTCGGCTCATTCCTACTTAGCGATGAACTATTTAGTACATGCAGGTTCTCCTTTTATCAAAGAAAAATACCTTGTTCCGAGTGTAATGGGAGAAAAAATTGGTAGTTTGTCCATGACCGAACCATTCGCAGGTTCAGATTTAAGAGCTATTCGGACAACTGCTAAATTGGATGGTGACTACTATATCATAGATGGTTCTAAAACCTTTATATCGAATGGTTATTATGGAGATTATACCGTTGCCGCTTGTAAAACAGCATCTGGTATTTCTATGATTGTGATTGATTTGGATGCAGCAGGCGTTTCAAGAAGTAAATTAGATAAAGTAGGCATTCGTTGTTCTGACACCGCAGAATTGGCTTTCAATGGCGTAAAAGTGCCCAAGGAGAATTTATTAGGAGAAGAAGGCAAGGGATTTTATTACATGATGGAAAGTTTACAAGTAGAAAGATTGACCTTAGCACAAAGCAATATTGGTTTAATGCAATACGCTTTAGACATTACTTTACAGTATATTTCTGAGCGTTCTGCTTTCGGAAAACCAATTAATAAATTGCAAGTCTTGCGTCATAGAATTGCGGATATGGCAACGGATATTGCCGCATGGAAATCTTTTATGAACCACACTAGTTACCGATTAACACAGGGCGAGCACGTCGTAAAAGAATGTTCTATGCTCAAATTAAAAACGAGTGATTTGGTCAATAAAATCGTTTATGAATGTGGTCAAATGTTTGGAGGATATGGATTTATGGAAGAGTATCCAATTGGTCGAATTTATAGAGATGTTCGAGTAATGCCAATTTATGGTGGTACTTCAGAAATTATGAAAGAAATTATTGCCAAAATAGTGATTGATAAAAAATCTTATAAACCTGTTTATAAAGCGTAGTTTCAGTTGGCAGTTTACAGGAAGCAGTTGGCAGTTTGTCGATATTGCTTACTGTAAACTGCCTATTGCCTACTGGCCAGCCATTTCCTTCAAAGCATTTACAAACACATCCAATTCCGCAGTAGTTGTATAAATATTAGGCGATATTCGACAACCATGCACGCCTACTCCATCAATAGCGACCGTCCAAATTTTATATTTATCTAATAAGGTATTTGCCATTTCTTTTGGTTTCATACCTATAACACCTACATTTGCAATGCCACAAGAACGATGTCTTTCTACAGGCGTATTAACCCTGATATTAGGCATGGCTCTAACTTTATCCGTCCAATAATTTTGGAGGTAGCGCATTCTAGCTTCTTTTCTATCCAAACCTAATTTTTCTAAATAATCAATCGCATTGCCGACGCCTAAATCCGTATGAACGGGATGCGTTCCAGTATGATTCAGTCGCCTTAAATCCGCAGGTTCTTTTCCCCAATCTGCAAATCGTGGCGAGATTTGCGCCGTTTTTTCTTTTTTTACAAATAATAATCCTGCTCCTAATGGCGCACTTAACCATTTGTGTAAACTACTGCCATAATAATCACAATCTAAATCTTTCATAGAAAATTGGAAATGACCAACGGCATGTGCCCCGTCTACCATCACTTCTACCCCATGCTTATGTGCCATATCACATATTTTCCGAATCGGCAAAATATGACCTGTAATATTAATGATGTGACAAACCATTAATAACTTAGTTTTAGCCGTAATAGCATTTTCATAAATAGCCACAATCTCTTCATCTGATTTAGGGTGATTAGGAATGGAAACAACCGTATTTTTAATACCACGCTCTTGCGCAACTTGTTCAAACATGTGCTGCATGGAACCATAATCTTGTTCCGCATAAACGGCTTCGTCTCCTTGTTTCCAAGGAAAGCCTGCTATAATTGTATCTAAAGACTCTGTTGTATTTCTAGTTATAATTACTTCTCCAGGTTCAGCGTCTACCAATTTTGCTAGTCGATTGGCTACGGTATCTTTATTATCCCATTGCACGGTTCGCATATACCAAGAGGCTTGATAATTCACTTCTCTAGCATGCGCTATATAATTATTTAACGTTTCTTCTGGAACATGGCAGTAATACCCATTTTCCAAATTGATATAATCAGGTTTCAAGCGGTAGCCTGCTCTAATTTTTGCCCAAAAATCTTCATCTTTAGCTAAATTTTCTGGCGAAATGTTTTCAAATTGTGGAATTAATTTTTCTAAGGGTTGGAAGAAAGATGCTGCAGAAACCCCTATGGATGTTTTTAAAAAGTCTCGTTTTGTCATTGATTAAAATTTAGTTGGTTCGTATAAAATGAGTAAGTCGAAAATGCTGCCTTGTGCTCGCCCTTTCTCGACAAAAATCCATAATTTGGGCAACCACAAGGGATTGCCCCCACAAAATCTATATCGTCAGTTAAAGATAATAATCAACATTCTCTTTCACGACAATATCTAAAGGTAAATATTGAATAGGCGGAACTATTTTTTTTAATAATAAGGCATCAATCAAATTGGTAATCGCCAAAAAGCCTTGCCGCTCAGGATTTTGATTAATTAGATAATCTATTTTTCCAGCCTTTAAATAGGCAATATTTTGGGGCAATAAATCAAAACCAATAATGGTCGTATTTTTTAATAAAGAACCCGCATGCTCAATTAGCTGATAGGCTTTAGAAGTACTAACAAAAATCCCTGTAGGATTCGAAAATTCCGTTAATACCTGTTTTAAAAATTGCCCCAAAGTCTTTCCTTGATTAACCTCACTAAAAGCTTTTTTAATAATTAAAGCCTTCTTTTTATTTTTTTTAAAATAATCATAAAACCCCGTTTCTTTTTGGGAAATATGTGTTGCATTAGCTGTCTTCTCAGCCGCTTCTAAATGTAGTAATAAATAACTTGCATTTTCTGGTTGCTTGTCGCTAATCAATCGAGCAGCCAATACACCACTTTGGTAAGAATCTTGCCCAATATAAGCTACACTAGCAACAGTTGGTAAATGCGTATTAATTAGCACATACGGTAGCTTCTTCTTAGCTAATGCTTTTAGAAACAGTTGAGATTCTTGTTGGAAAATAGGTGCTAGAATTAATGCGTCTGGTTCGTCTGCTAAAATTTGGGTGGATTGTTCAATATAACTTTCGACTTCATTTTCTTCGAAATAATAATATTGCAAATCAATCAAAAAATGTTGGTTCGCCGCTATTGCTTTATCAATCCCTTTTTTGGGTGCTTCCCAAAAGGCATCTTGTTTAAAATTCGGTAAGAAGACCGCAATTTTTAAAACCTTATTATTGGCAAGGGTTCTTGCCATAATATTAGGTTGATAATTGAGTACTTTCATCACTTCTTCTACCTTTTTCTTAACCGCAGGCATTACATTGCCTCGGTTATGAATGACTCGGTCAACCGTTCCCGTAGACACCCCAGCTGCCAATGCAATATCTTTGATGCGAACTCTTTTTTTAGGCATGTTGTAAGCTTATATCCATCAACCAATCTGTTTGTAAATCCTTTCCCAAATAAAAATCATGTTCTGCGAATTTTTTAAAACCATTGCGTTCATAAAATCGAACTGCACCATAATTTTTCCCCCAAACACCTAACCATAAGCGCATCTTATTTAAATTTTTAGCTACTTCAAAAACTTTGTCCATCATTAATTGCCCTATTCCTTTTCCTTGATAAGCCGCTAGTAAATAAATACGCTCGACTTCTAATCCATTATCTATAGGCTCAGATTGCGCCGTTTCAATATTTAGTTTTAAATAACCAATGATTTTCTGCTCCTCCTGTACAAAATAAAAAATGGAATACGGATTAGTTAATTCTGCTTTCACTTTTTCTAGTGTAAAGGCATCTAAGACATAAGCATCCATATCTTCTTTCGTGTTTTGTGTGCCAAATGCGGCTACAAAAGTTTCTTTTGCAAGTGTGCTTAAAATAGATAAATCTTCGATGGTACACTTCCGAAATTGTATACTTTTCATACAGAATTGTTTAAATTTTTCCTAAAAATATAAAAATAAATTTTAATAAAAAAATAATAATTGTATATTTGTGTGCGCACACAAATATACAATTAAACAAAAATCATTCAATTTTTATAAATTCATCAACTTTGACTGTAGCAATTAGCATAGATATAGGCGGCACCACTACCAAAATTGGCTTAGTCACTCCATCGGGAAAAATTATTGCTAAAAATCAATTTGATACCTGGAAAGGCAACTCTAAAAATGCCTTTTTCAACAATCTTTTTGAAGCGATTGGCAAATTAATCATTGATATAGATTTTGAGGACATTAAAGGAATTGGCATTGATGCGCCTAGTTGTGTGCCACAGGAAGGCATTATTAAAGGCGCTTCTAATTTACCTTTAAAAGGAGAAGTCCCAATCGTTGACATCTTAGCCATTAAATATAAAAAGGAAGTATATCTCTGCAATGATGCGAATGCTGCCGCTTTAGGAGAAGGAAAGTTTGGCAATGCTAAGGGGATGTCCAATTTTGTAGTCCTTACTTTAGGAACTGGATTAGGGGCAGGTATTATTGTCAATAATGAAGTGTTAACTGGTCAAAGTGGCTTATCAGGCGAAATGGGCCATATTACAGCGATTAGAAATGGCAGACAATGTGGTTGCGGTAGAAAAGGCTGTTTAGAAACTTACACTTCGGCAACTGGCATCAAACGCAATTTTTTAGCACAATTAGCAGAAAGTAATTTGCCTTCTAGTTTAGAAAATTTACCTTTAGCTTCACTGACGACGAAGAAGATAGGAAAGGCGGCAAAAGAAGGAGATGAAAATGCCAAAAAAGCTTTTGAATATGGTGGAAAAATTCTCGGCGAACACCTTGCTGATTTTGTCCATTTATTTGAACCAGAAGCGATTGTCTTAGCTGGTGGTGTGGCACAAGTTGGCGAACTATTGTTTACCCCTACCATCAATGCCCTATTTGATAATTTATTACCGAATTATATTAATAATATTCAAGTACTCCCTTCCGCTTTGGGCGAAAATGAAGCCGCCTTATTAGGAGCGAGTACTTTGGTTTTTCAATAATCGATTTAAAGTAGCTTGGGCTTCTAGCCCGAGTAATATTTTATCTACTCGGGCTAGAAACCCAAGCTACTATAAATAAAAAAGCAGAAATGGTTACCATTAAAAAATCACCAAAAGTATTAAAATACCAATTTAAGTCTTTTGAGAAATTACCCACTCGGATTTGGAAAAATGCCGATGAAGCCTCTGTGCATGTCGCACAATCCATTGCTTTAGCTATTCGACAAAAACAGCAAGAAGGAGAACCAATTGTATTAGGCTTAGCAACTGGTTCAACGCCTATTAAAGTGTATGATGAATTAGTCCGACAACATAAAGAAGAAGGGCTGAGCTTTCAAAATGTTATTACCTTTAATTTGGACGAATATTATCCAATGCAGCCTGACGCAGAACAAAGCTATGTTCACTTTATGCGAGAGTATTTATTTGACCATGTAGACATCAAACCAGAAAATATTCACATTCCAGATGGCAGGATTTCTATGGATGAAATTGGCAAATATTGTGAAGATTATGAAAAGAAAATAGACGCTTATGGTGGATTGGATATTCAGTTATTAGGTATTGGTAGAACTGGTCACATCGGTTTTAACGAACCTGGTTCTTGGGAAAATGCCTTGACTCGTTTAGTCAAATTAGATGCTTTGACTCGACAAGATGCGACTAAAGATTTCATACTAGAAGAAAACGTTCCCTATCGTGCCGTAACTATGGGGATTGCGAGCATCATGAAAGCCAAGAAGATATATATGATGGCTTGGGGATCCCACAAAGCACCCATCGTACAAAAGGCAATAGAAGGGCCCGTCAGTGAAACGATTCCAGCTACTTTTTTACAAAAGCACCCTAATATTATAACGATATTAGATACCGAAGCAGCAGGAGAATTAACGAGAGTCAAAACACCTTGGTTAGTAGGTCTTTGTAACTGGAATAAAGATTTGATTACTAAGGCAGTTATTTGGTTATCTATTACTGCGGAAAAACCCCTTTTAAAATTAACCGATGAAGATTATAATGAACATGGATTAAGCGATTTAGTCGTAGAATATCAATCTGCCTATAAATTAAATATTGAAATTTTTAATCGACTTCAACATACAATTACAGGCTGGCCTGGTGGAAAACCTAATTCTGATGATTCCACTCGTCCTGAACGAGCAACTCCTGCTAAAAAACGGGTGATTATTTTTAGCCCCCACCCTGATGATGATGTTATTTCTATGGGCGGTACTTTTTTGAGATTGGTCGAACATGGGCATGAAGTTCATGTAGCGTATCAAACCTCTGGAAATATTGCGGTGCATGATCATGATGCCCTTCGCTATTTAGAATTTTTCCGAGAATTTGGTGACCATAATAGTCTAGAAGGCGAAAATTTATTGAAAAAATTAACCAAGATTGAACGTTTTCTACAAAAGAAAAAACCCGGTCAATCCGATTCCAATGATGTCCGCTTGGTGAAAGGGCTTATTCGTCGTGGTGAAGCTCGTGCAGGCGCTCGTTTTTGTGGTTTGCCCGATAAACAAATCCATTTTTTAGACATGCCTTTTTACGAAACAGGTAGGGCTAGAAAAAAACCATTAGGGCAAGCCGATATTCAAATAGTAGAAAAATTATTACAAGATATTCGCCCACATCAAGTCTATGCAGCAGGTGATTTAGCCGACCCTCATGGCACCCATCGAGTTTGTTTGGATGCCATCACTCAATCCTTTCAGAATCTACAAAAAGAGAAATGGATGAAGGATTGTTGGCTATGGATGTACCGAGGTGCTTGGCACGAATGGGGCATTCACGAAATAGAAATGGCGGTCCCCTTAAGTCCCCACGAATTAATGAAAAAAAGACGGGCTATTTTTATGCACCAATCTCAAAAAGATAGTGCCCCCTTCCCTGGTTCTGATGCTAGAGAGTTTTGGCAACGTGCGGAGGATAGAAATATGGAAACGGCTAAGACTTATAATGACTTAGGCATGGCAGAATATGAAGCGATGGAGGCTTTTGTTCGGTGGAAGGATTTGGATTAAGTTCTATTTTATTGATTCCTTTAAATTAGGCGGCTGTGGGAAACAGCCGCCTAATTGGATTAAAATATTGGCAAAGTGCGTTTGTTTCGGTATGATGCGAAAAAACAGCCGCTTGCTTTTGATTAATCCCGATTTTATCAGTTCTAATTTTTATTATATATCTTATTTTGACAAGTTGAAAACTTCCATGATATTGAGTCATAACTTATTTTGCTACTAAAATCAAATCTATGACACCAAAAGAAGAATTGGAAGCACTTTTAGAAGAAATCGCTTGGTTAGAAGAATTAATCGAAGATGCTTTAGATGACAATGGAATGTCCATCTTTGAAGAACAATGGTTGCGTAATATGATTAATTATCACGATACTAGAATGAAGAAATTGAAAAAATTGCTTAAAAACAAATAATTCATTATCTTTAAAAAAATTATTATTATGGATACTAAAATTAAATTAGTTGATTTGGAAAAAAGTCAGGCAAAAACGGATAAAATAATTAATAAGATTATTGCCAACCCCAACAATTATGATAAAGCGCAACTACAAAAAGTAGTTGACTCAATGGAACGTTTAATTAAAAAAGCTAAAGCTAAACTAGGAGAATAATACTTTGCTAATTCTCCAACAAAAGCCGCTATCATTCATTTTATAGCGGCTTTTGTTGTTTTATCAAGCAAAACAATTTTTAACAAAAAATTCAATATCGACAACTGACTGATTTTTAGGCATTGTTGAAAATGACAGCTGTTTACTTTTGTTTGGCAAACAGCTGTTGAAAATCTTAAAACATCGGGGGCTTTTGTTCGGTGGAAGGATTTGGATTAAGCTCCATTTTTAATGATTCCTTAAAATTAGGCGGCTGTGGGAAACAGCCGCCTAATTGGAACATAGAAGTAGCTGCTAAAATATTAGCCATTCAGCTTTTATCAACAAGTCTTACGATCATAAAATCATAAAATAAGCGTATACTACACAACTCTTTTTTGTTTTGTTTCTTCTTATTTTGTACTTTATGACTATTTTTTATTGGTTTTAGTAGCTATTTTTGGTATTTTTAGTGCTATTAACGATTATAAAATCAATATTATTTATCAGTAACTTTGAGAAAGTTTAAAACAGGTAAGAGTAGCCAAAAGTATTTCACAAGGAAAACAGTGGACCTATTAAATATTCACGCCACCCAATTATCTAAAATAAAGATTAAATTATGAAAGAAATAACTTTAAAAATACCAGAAAAAAAGTACAATTTTTTTATAGAACTTTTCCAAGAATTGGGGCTTGAGGTAGCGCAAACAATAGAAGTACCTGATTGGCAAAAAGAGGAAGTCTTAAAAAGAATGGAACGCTCAAAGACTAATCCTGAGCGACTTTTGGATTGGGAACAAGTTAAAGAAGAATTTAAAATTGATTAATGGCATACAAAATAAGACTAGAACCAGAAGCAAGTACAGACATTCAAGAAGCCATAGATTGGTACAACAAAAAACAAAGTGGGTTAGGCAGAAAATTCTATAAGAGCCTCCAAAAAAGCATTGATGGATTAACCCTTTATCCTTTCTATCAAGTGAGGTATGGAGGAAATGTTCGATGCCTGCCTGTAAAAAATTTCCCGTATATGCTCCATTTTACGGTTGATGAACACCAAAATATTGTCATCCTTCGAGCCGTATTTCACACTAGTAAAAGTCCTGAATCTTGGACAAAAAGAAAGTAGGCTAGGAAACACCTCGCTGGCACTACAGCTACCCCGATGTCGTAAGTTAAAAAACGATTCTTCAAATAATCTTTCCAACAAAATATCCAACAATTAGCAGAATATCGATATTTTAAGATTTTATCTTAAAATGAATATCCAATAAGTTTTTAACTTATTTTTTCCGACTAAAATTATTCATAACTACCCTAAAAAATTGCAACAAAATACAGTCGTAGTTCTT
>JAFMDF010000388.1 GCA_017857395.1 Bacteroidota bacterium
AATATAAAATTATAAAAAACTTCTTTTTTGGAACTGGTACCGTCCGATAAGATGGTATTATTGGTCGTTAAATCTCGATTAATGCTTTCTCTGTCATTCGGAAAATTTCTAAAACCAACCCCTACTTGACTGAACAAATTAAATTTTTCCGTACGGCGATTTAAACTCAAGCCAAAACTATGATTATCGGGTGTTCCAACATTCACGGTTGCTGAACCATTGATACCTTTTCGTTCCTCTTTTTTAATAATAATATTGATAATCCCTGAAGTCCCTTCCGCATCGTATTTCGCTGATGGATTGGTAATCACTTCGATTTGTGAAATCATTTCAGCGGTAATCGTTCCGAGTGCGCCACCTTGTTCACTTGCTATCACAGAAGGTTTACCATTGATTAAAATCTGTACCCCTTCACTTCCACGAAGACTAATAGCTCCTTCAATATCGACATTGACGGAGGGTACATTATTCAACACTTCTAAGGCACTTGCCCCTGTACTACTTAAATCTTTACCGACATTAAAAACTCGTTTGTCTAATTTAAATTGGGTGCTTGATTTTTCTGCTCGAACTTCCACTTCGTTCAACATTTGGCTATTCTCAGAAAGGGTAATTACCCCTAAATCTATTTTTTCATTTCCTGTATTAAATTCTGTAATCCTTTTATTCGCATAGCCAATAAAACTGATTTCTATAAAGAAGTCAGGAGTATTCGTTTGAATGCTAAAATTTCCATCTATATCAGTAGTTGTTCCCGTAATAGGTTTTTTAGTCGTTTTATTTCCAACCATAATCGTCGCAAATTCGATAGGTTGTTGACCATTCGATTCTATTACTTTTCCTGTGATTTCTATACCTGATTTTTGAGTAAAAACAAAAGTAGCGGTTAACATTATTGCTAAAAATAAATAGATTTTTTTCATCTTGTCAGGTGTTTAATTAGTTATTAATTTTCTGGAATTACGCTCGGGTACTTATATCCAAATGCATGGTACAAAAGTAAAGGAAGTCGGCTGTTTTTGTAGGATTAATCGTTGAACGACCGATTTTTTAGGTCAACTGTAATTTAGCAGGTATTCAACTTAAATGGTCGTTGACCCTACTAAATCTGCTGTTTACCGAATACTTTGCCTATAATATCAAAATCTTGGTATTTTTGAGGGTAAGTACTGTGACAAAAATAGACTTACAATATTTAATTTGTTGCGAGTTGCGGGTTACGAGTTGGTTTAGAGCAATTAGTTTTATTATTCAATGTTTCATTTAACTTTTGCTTCTTTAGATACAAAATTCACCTCTTTTAACCCGTAACTCGCAACCCGCAACTATTCTTAAAATGTTCGATTATTTATGTCCGAGTACTTAAATAGGAATAAAATGAATCCATCAATCTTCCAGCGAATTCCTAAAGAAGGATTTTTTCAAGTCCTCTTAATTCTCCTATTAGGGGCAGCTACAATATTTGAAAAAAATGAAGATGCGCTGAATGTAGCTCGTTCCCTTACCAAGCTCTCTTTTTTTTGTGTTTACGTTTTAGCCGCCTTGGTCATTAGCTATTTTTTATTACCCCATTTTTTTTACAAGAAACGCTTTTGGTTGTTTTTTGCCAGCGTTTTATTATTGCTATCAGGGGTTATTTTTATAGAAGAATTAGTCTTGGAACAAATATTCTACCCAAACTCAAGAGGTAAATCTTTTCCAGGTTTTATCCATACCTTATTAGAAATTTCTCCAACAATATTAATCTTAGTCGGTTTTAAATTTGCTTGGGATGCGCAGCAGAAACAAAAAGAATTGGAACATTTGAATACAATGGTTGCCGAAAGTCAATTACAATTTCTACAATCACAAGTCAATCCGCATTTTTTGTTTAATAACCTCAATAACCTCTATTCCTATGCCCTAGAAAATTCCCCGAAAACACCCAAAATTATTTTAGAATTATCGGATTTGCTCAGATATATGCTATACGATTGCAAAGAAAAATGGGTCTCTTTAACTAAAGAAATTGACTATTTAACTAATTTTATTCGCTTACAGGAATTACAAATTGAAGATAGAGGAACGGTCAATTTTAGCATCCAAGGACAAGCATCGGATAAATTAATTGCGCCCTTATTATTAGTGGTCTTTGTGGAAAATTGCTTTAAGCATAGTACTTCTAGTATGACGGAAAATATATTAATTAATATCAATCTTCAGATAACAGGCGACCAATTAAGATTTAGTTGTGCGAATGCCTATTCTGAAAATGGGAATACCCAAAGTTTATCAAAAGGGATAGGTTTAGAAAATGTGCAAACCAGATTAAATTTATTATATCGGGAGGCTCATAAGCTAACGATTAAAACGGATAATAATACTTACCTTGTTGATTTGAGATTAGATTTAAAAACACCACACCAATGATAAGCTGTATCATCATAGAAGATCAACCACCAGCTCAAAGAATATTAAAAAAATACATTGGGGATGTCAATAAACTAGATTTAAAAGGCACTTTCGGAGATGCTTTAGCAGCATTGGAATTCCTCAAAACAAATCCAGTTGATTTATTATTTTTGGATATTCACTTACCTAAATTATCGGGTATTGACTTTTTAAAAATACTTTCGCAGAGACCAAAAGTTATTCTAACAACTGCTTTTCCAGATTATGCGTTGCAAGGTTACGAATTAGATGTAATAGATTATTTACTCAAACCCTTTTCTTTTGAACGATTTTTTAAAGCAGTCTCTAAAGTCATTTATGAAGAAACAACAACGGTTTCGGCTGTCAATCAAGTCCCTTTAGAAAAAAATACGACCGCTCCTGAATTCTTATTTATCAAAACAGGGACTGATTTTCAAAAAATAGAAATAGCCGCCATTCAATTTATCAAATCTATAGGCGATTATACTCAAGTGTTTACTAAGACGGGTAAACATTTAGTTTCTCATCCGCTGAAGTATTGGTTAGAACGATTGCCTAATAAACACTTTTGTCAAATCCATAAATCTTTCTTGATTAATGTGTTGCATGTTGATAAAGTGTCTGGTAATGTGGTGTATATGGGCATTGAAAATTTGCCAATTGGCCGAACTTATAAGGAGCATTTTTTTAAAGAATATTTGCAGGGGTTTTCTGGTTGATGTTTAAGCTGTATTGATTACCCATAAGTTTGAAATGAGAAAATAAGGGCTTTAGTCCTGGCTCTGTCTGTAGAAATGTTGAATATTCGATAAAATTTCTAAAGGAGCATCGCTCCGACACGATTGGAATTACGGTGTCGGAGCGATGCTCCTTTAGAATCTGGTAAATCCGATAAATCTAGAGACAGAGTCGAAGCTAAAGCTCCTAATTCCATCAAAAAAGTATGGATAATCAGTACGATTCAAACATTACTGATTACCCACTCGTTTTGACTACTAATTCAGTCTCTTTTCTCTCCTCTCAACTCCCTCTTCTCAAAACAAAAAAGCCTTCCCGAATTACTTCGAGAAGGCTTTATATTTTCTAAAACGATTTGACTCGTTATTTTTACATCATACCGCCCATACCACCTGGCATTCCACCATGGGCATGACCGTGTCCACCTGCATCTGCTTCTGGCTTATCATTTACCACACATTCTGTAGTTAAAATCATAGCTGCGATTGAAGCTGCATTTTCTAAAGCAATTCTAGTTACTTTAGTTGGGTCAATTACACCAGTTTTCTTCAAGTTCTCAAACTTATCCGTTCTAGCATTATAGCCCATGTCGCCTTTACTTCTAGCAACTCTCTGTAAAATTACAGAACCTTCAACACCTGCATTTTCGGCAATTGTTCTTAAAGGAGACTCTAAAGATTTCTTAACGATAGCGATACCGATATTTTCATCTTCATTCACCCCTTTTAGGTTTCTTAAGCTGGCGATAGACCGAACTAAAGCAACACCACCACCTGCAACGATTCCTTCTTCAACCGCTGCACGCGTTGCGTGTAAAGCATCATCTACTCTGTCTTTCTTTTCTTTCATCTCTACTTCTGTAGCTGCACCTACATATAATACAGCAACACCACCAGCTAATTTAGCCAATCTTTCTTGTAACTTCTCCTTATCGTAATCAGAAGTAGTTGTTTCGATTTGTGACTTAATTTGGTTGATTCTAGCATCAATTTGAGTCTGCTCACCTGCACCGTTTACAATCGTTGTGTTGTCTTTGTCAACCGTGATTTTTTCACAAGTTCCTAAGTGCTCTAACTCAACGCTATCTAATTTATACCCTTTTTCTTCAGAGATAACCGTACCTCCTGTCAAAATGGCTAAATCTTCTAACATTGCTTTTCTTCTGTCACCAAAACCTGGCGCCTTCACTGCAACAATCTTCAATTGTGCTCTTAATCTGTTCACTACTAAAACACCTAATGCTTGAGACTCAATGTCTTCAGCGATGATTAATAAAGAACGTCCTGCTCCAACAACTTTTTCTAAAATAGGAACGATGTCCTGCATGTTAGAAACTTTCTTGTCGTGGATCAAGATATATGGATTCTCATATTCTGCTACCATGTTTTCCGCATTGGTTACAAAATATGGAGATAAATATCCTCTATCGAATTGCATACCGATTACTTCCTCAACGTAAGTATCTGTACCTTTTGCTTCTTCTACTGTGATAACGCCGTCCTTAGTTACTCTTTTCATTGCATCCGCAATCAAAGTACCAATTTCTTCGTCATTATTCGCAGAAATAGCTGCAACTTGCTGTACCTTTTTGAAGTCTTTTCCAACTTCTTCGGACTGACCAGCTAAGTGAATAACTACTGCTTTTACTGCTTTCTCGATACCTCTTTTCAAATCCATTGGATTTGCTCCAGCTGCAACATTCTTCAAACCAGCAGTTACCATTGCTTGAGCTAAAACAGTAGCCGTTGTTGTTCCGTCACCTGCAACATCTGCAGTTTTAGAAGCAACTTCTTTTACCATTTGTGCACCCATGTTTTCTACTGGGTCTTCTAATTCTATTTCTTTAGCAACTGTTACACCATCTTTAGTGATTGCCGGCGCACCGAAGCTTTTTTGAATAACTACGTTTCTTCCTTTTGGCCCTAATGTTACTTTTACCGCATTTGCCAAAGCGTCAACACCAGCTTTTAATTTTTCTCTGGCAGCTCTATCGAAGCTAATTTGTTTAGCCATGTTTTTTACCTTTTTGTTAATTTGAAAATTAAGTTTAAATGGGGGTGACAAGGTTACGAGGTGGCAGGGTAGAATAAGAATAAAATCCAAAACTATGCAATGCACCTTATATACCAAGTACCTTTCTTAAAGGATAACTAAAATGTCATCTTCTCGCATGATGAGGTAATCCTCACCTTCGTAGTTCAATTCTTGTCCGGCATACTTACCATAAAGAACGATGTCTCCTTTAGAAACAGTCATTGCGTTTCCGTCTTTACCTGGCCCAACAGCTACGATTTCCCCTCTTTGAGGCTTTTCTTTTGCTGTGTCAGGAATAATGATTCCACCCTTTGTCTTTGTATCAGCGGGTGCTGGTTTTACAACTACTCGATCGTTAATTGGCTTCATTGTAGTCTAAACTTTAAATAAGGTTTACAAATAATATTTAATTCACTCCTTGTTGCTTTTATTAAAAATAAAGTACAACAAATCAGTTGACTGTCATCAATTTCTATACCAGTCGCCTAAAAGTGACATTATTGCCGAAAATGTTAAATTTTGCAGGAAATACTGTCAGGCTATAACGAAATTATGTCAGTCGTACCCGAAATCGTTTCGAGAGGTCGCAAAAATAGTTGAAAGCTTAAAAACATGTGTTAAGAAAAAGTTAAGAAAAGACCTTCTTTCTGAAAATTGACTTTTAGAGGGCAGTTTTTTGTATGTTGGTGTGGAAATGATGGGCTTGGAAGCGAAAAATAATGTCGTTGGAGCTATTTTTTGAGACTGTGGTTAATATTTTGAGGTGTTTGAAGGGATTTTATAAGATTTTACCCTGAAATTAATGTCATTCCTAATTCTATTGCGTTTAGCTTTTTCTTAAACAAAATTTGATATGTTGAAAACATGAATGATACTGTTTTGAAGTTGAAAACTTCAAAAATCGATATCGTACAAACTTGGGAAATTGGGTTATATGACTATATCCAATGTTTTTAAGTGAGGCAAATAGAAACTGAAGAATGACAAAATTTGGAACAATTATCCAAAATTCTGTCATTCCTGATTTATTCCCAAAATATATCTCTATTTTCTTTGTGTTCAACTCCAATTCCACCAACTTCTTTTCCAATTTCTGACTCGCTGTATTCGTCAGGTTCTTCTCTAACTTTATTATTTTAGGAAAACTTATTGCTGTTTTTCATTAATTAAATGCCTATCTCTCTCTTTCTTTGGAAAATAGATTAAACAAAACAATAACCAAAAAGTGCTTAAAATTGCAGGAACGATTTGATTATAAGGCTCCCATGCAGAAAAGACGGTTCCTATACCTGCGGAAATTAATGCAGTAAAGGATGCCGTAATTTTGTAGATGTGCTCATATAGCCAGAACTTTTTTATCGTGATTAAATTTGGAAGGAAGAAACGCAGTATATCAAATCCGACTATTGCAAAAACATACCCTAAAAGGTAATAAATTACTTTTTTGTCCCATAGCAGATTTGCTGTTTTAATATTGTAAACGAAATAAAGGGCAATAGAAAAAACTAAGAGCATCACGCCAAAATCTACGCTTTGGAACCCCTTTTCTTTTGTTTTCAAAACTCTATAACCCGAATATGAAGTATAAAAACTCAGTAAAGTAACAACGGTGAGAAAAGGCCTATCTCTAAAAAAAAGCACTCCATTTAATGCGGTAAGCACTACGACGGCTATTAGAAATAAAAAGATACGACCATAACGCCGATGGACAATCCCCCCTTTTTCAGAGGCATATGGAATTATAGCAATAAAAATAGCAATAATACCGAAAAGGACGTGGATGAAAATGTTGATTGAATGTAGCATAAGTTAAATTGATTTTTGGTCAAATTAACGCTACATTTTTACAAAAAAAAAGTGATTTTTGGCGAATGGGGGCTATAAATTGGTGAAAATAGACCTCTAGATGGCGAATGGATTACTTAAAATTTATGGATTATAGTTTGATTATACTTTTTATCAAATTCATATAACTAGCACTACTTATTATTGATGTTTGATTTTTATCTTTAAACGCTAGAATATACCTTCCTTTTAGATGAGGTTGGATTTGTAGAATTTGATTTTTATTAATGATGTATTTTCTATGCACTCTAATAAAATTATTTGCTAGTCTATTTTCTAAAAATGATAAAGGATAATTACATAATAAACGATTACTTTCAATATCACATAAAAAGGAGTAATTATCATAAGCCTCGAAAAAGATAATATCTTCTACTTGATGTAATTTAGTTATTTCCCCTTGACGAATTGGAATTTCTTTTAATTCGGTATTTAGTAATGCTGCTTGTGAGTTAGCAGGAATAGCTGTTTTCTCTATTTGACGCTTTGGATTTATTAACGCGTCGTGTCCGAATCCAACTATTAGGGCTATTATTATATTAAAAATAAACACGCCACCTTCATTAGAAAAATCATAAGACTGATGATTGAACACTATATTACGAATGAATAAATCTACCATGGTGGCTATTACAGCAATAAGAGAAAAGACTACTAATAAGATGATTTTAGTTCTGAATAATGTCGTTTTTTTGCCTAACCATTTCGGATAATTATAGGTAGTTAACAATATTCCATACCCAATGATAAGACTGATAAGGACATGTTGGATAATGCTCTGTTCTAAGTTATTCCCAAGCCCTAAAGCAAAACTACCGATCCCTAGTCCTACACCAATTATCAATATCTGTATAATA
>JAFMDF010000389.1 GCA_017857395.1 Bacteroidota bacterium
TTAGTACGCTAGGTTCGCCCAAAATTAGTTAATAAAATAAAATATTATCAAAATAATATTTTGATTTATGTTTAAAATGCAGAATTTTATTTATTTTAAATAAACTCTTTTCAGGTTATTATTTTAGGGTTAAAAATAATATTTTAATTATATTTATTTAATAAAAATAAATACGAACAAAATACTGTTTTAAAGATAAAAATACTTTTAATACAGAATATTATTTCGTGTAATTTATGTATTAATCAAAAATTTGAGCGAACCTAGCGTTAGTAAATCTGTTATTCCTAAATTAATACAATATTACATAACTAAAACTAAAAAAGTTTACTAAAAAGTATTTTTTACACAAATTTAACTCCAAATATAATTTTAATAACACTAAATATTTAAACGAAATAAAAATAATATTTCAAACAAAGTAATTAAACGGAATAAAATTAATTAATTAAATTTTAAAGCAAATAAAAAACCAATTCTACTTTGCCCTTTAGGATTTTATATTGTTGAATATTTTGATGAATTTTTCTGCCAAAATATATAATGACTTAACAAAGACCGTTTCTTGTAATTTTTCGGAGTATTAGAGTCGGTCTATAAAGTCATACCAAATTAATGCTGTTGGTTAAACATCAATTTAATACTATATTTACGAATTTGGTTAATGCGACTATTTATAATAAAATACTTTCAATTTAATAATAAAATAGAAACAAGCAATGAAACGGAAAATTTGTAACCAACCACTATGAAGTCCATTATTTATTTATTATTAACCGCTATTTTCTGGGGATTAAATTTTCACTTTGCCAAGCAAATGCTAACAGAAGCTAGTTTTCTAGAAGCAGGTTTTTGGAGATACACCTTAGGCATCTTGGCATTATTAGGAATGAGTATCAAGACCTTACCTAAGTTATCAGATTTTTTACTGGAAAAAACAGGCTTGTTATTAGTTGGTATCATTGGGCTATTTGGTTTTAATCTTTTGTTTTTCCTAGGGTTATTATATACGTCTCCTGTCAATGCTTCTTTGATTGTCAGTCTAAATCCAGCCATGACCTTGTTCTTCTCTTACCTTTTATTGCATACTAAAATTACTAGATTCGAGATTATCGGCATGCTAATTTCTCTAGTGGGCGTCCTTATTCTATTGACTAAATTTGACTTGAATCGTTTATTGCAATTGGAATTTTCAAAAGGAGACGTGCTGATTTTTTTAGCCAATTTAGTCTTTGCACTACAGAATATATGGGTCAAACAATATGCTAAAGCATTTTCAAGTATTCATTTCACCATTTTTACCAATGCGATTTGTTGGTTATGTTTTTTACTAATAGTCCCCTTGGCTGTTCCGAGTATTAGCGTTCAACATAGTACTGATTTTTGGCTATCTGCTTTTGGTATTGGTTGTATTGGCACTGGACTAGCTTATCTATTTTGGAATAAAGGCGTATCTGCAATCAGCCCTAGCAAAGCTGGTATTTTTATGAATTTTGTCCCTTTGTCTACCGCCCTCAGTGCTATTTTTCTACAACAACAATTACATCAATACCACCTAATTAGTGGTATCATTATTTTAACAGGTATCATCATTACACAATCCAATAAATTCTTGCAGAGCACTCCATAAAATATACGTTTAATAAAAATACAAAAGCCGCTTATTAAATTTGTGACTTCCCTAAATCTATGCCCGTCTTAAGACTATCTTAACAAAAATAAATTAGAAAATCTAATTTAAAAAATTGCCTTCCGATAGTCCGTTAAAAAAAAATCATACCTACTTCTGTTCGTTCAGTTGTCAAATTGACCTTCTGAACAAGATTATTTATTACACACATTTATATTAAATAATTTAGAAAGAAATGATGCAAAATTAGAGATTCCAGCAATTAAATGGAGCTCAAAATGATTTAAGTGGGTTAAACGTAGCTTAGACCTTTACTAAATAATTGTATCAAATCTAAGAAAAAGAAGTCCGATAACAAAATTTCTTAACACCTTCACAAAAACATTTTATGCTTATTCTATTTATTTGTATTGCATCTTTTATTATCGGTGGCGTCATTAGCACCTTATCAAATGCTATGGTCAAAAACAAATTTCTTTATTAGTCCTTAGTCAAGATTGAAATATCGAGAGAATAAATCAATCTTCATTTCAAAAATGACAGACTACTAGATTATACAATTACTTAACCATAAAAATATAGTGTTCCAAAATGTGAGGGGAGTCTCTTTTGATAGAGGCTTCTTTTTTTGACAAACTTATCTACTCAATTAGACTTTATTCCAAAAGATTTAGAGCTTCCAGAACTTGGATTTCTGGAAGCTCTTTCCATATGATTTATTTTAGAATAAACACTATTGTCTTTTTTCCTTACGAAATTATCGCCAGAGGAGCAGTATTTTTCCATTGCCCTCTTGTAAAATCAGGAAAATTTTGTGGCATGCCACCTTGTGCGACAGAAGTCTCGCTTAATGGAGAAACCGCACTCCAAAAACAGCCTTCATAAACATTTTGATCTAGCGGTAAACCTTGCTGTAAACATTCTAAAATACGGTAAGCCATAATACCATCCATCCCGCCATGTCCACTCCCTTTGGAAGTTTCCACTACTCGCTTATACAAAGGATGGTCATATTTTTCATAAAGCGTAGCCAAATCTTCTCCTTGAATCCAAGAATGATGACTTTCAGAAATCCCTTCTACCCCGCCTTCAATGGCAACTCTGGTTGGGAAACCCGCTAAAGCCCCTTTTGTACCTTGTACTAAATTATGGCGAGAATAAGGTCTTGGACTCGTTTCATCCCATTGTATCATAATGGTCCGCCCCATAGTAGTCTTAATAATCGAGGTATTTAAATCCCCTCCTTTAAAATCTAATTTATTCCACTTATGATTCGCAGGATAGTTCTTTTCGGCATATAATTTCCGACCTCTGGCAGGCGTGGAAAAGGAAACGATAGAACCAAAATTATCATCTTGCCTCGCTAAATTCATGTACTGCGCCACAGGACCTAAACCATGTGTGGGATACAAATTGCCATTTCTATTCGCATAATGAGGCGTTCGCCAAAAACCTGTTCCTCGCTCTACATGTTCCATTTGCCCTCTTAATTCGTGGATATAAGCGGCTTCGGCATGCAATAATTCGCCAATTACGCCTTTTTGACACATATTTAAATACATCAATTCATCTCGACCGTAATTTACATTTTCCATCATCATACAATGCTTCTGCGTTTGCTCCGAAGTATTGACAATTTCCCACATCTCTTCTATTGTCAAGGCCATGGGCACTTCTACAAAAGCGTGCGCTCCTTTTTTCATGGCTTCAATCACCATCGGTGCGTGATTTTTCCAATTGGTACAGACAAAAACAACATCGGGTTTTACTTCATCCAGCATCAGTCGCCACTTATCTTCGCTTCCAAAATATTCGCCAATCTCTTGATGCCGCTGCCCTGCCCCTACTTCCTGACAAAATTTCACTTCCTTTTTTACATTATCTTCATATAAATCTGAAATTCCGACTACCTCAAAACCATCTAATTTCGCTAAAAATCGAAGGTGATTGGGGCCTCTATACCCTACCCCAATAAAAGCTGCACGAACAGTCGCTAATTTAGGAGCAGCAAATCCACCCATGTATTGACCACCAGAGGCAGGAACTGCTTGCGTAGTAGCACAATTGGTTAGCGTTGAACCTACTGCCAAGCCTGCACCAGAATAAGCGGTATTTCTAAGAAATTTTCTTCTGTTTAAATTTTTCATAAGTATTGATTATATAAAGAACAGCCTACTTTTAGTAAAGGATTCAATTACCAGTAGTCTACCTCTTCAACGAATAATTCCTAAATTTAAAAAAATAGCGATAACTCTTATATTTATTAATCAAAATATTGCTTTGGAAAGTGAAATTCTTTCACCAACCCATTTTCAGGCGTAAAATCCTTCCATTTATCTTCGTCAATTACAACTTTGACAATACCGCAAGTTGGTACATTATCAATATGACTACCTCCTTTAAACATATTAACAATCATTGTAAAAGCAGGATTATGTCCAAAGACTAAAATGGTTTGAAAGTCATTAGGTTGCGATTGAATAATCTGCAAAACCGCTCTAGCATAAGCTTCATAAATGGCTGATTCTTGTATGATATTTTCGGGTAAAATATCTAGTGCTTTTGCAAAATGAGTAGCGGTCGTAATCGCTCTATTCGCAGGGCTACTGATAATCGCATCTGGTTTGACGCCAAATTCGCTCAGTTTTGCCGCCATAAATGGCGCATCTCTTTTCCCTCGCTTATTTAGTGGCCTGTCAAAGTCTCTCATAGATAAATCACTCCAGCTTGATTTTGCATGGCGAATAAAATAGACAATTTTCATAGTCTTGTTATTTATATTTGAAGTTTTAAGAAAATTAGTTGTTTTTTAAAACACACATTGTAAATTTACGCAATAATTTTTCAATAAAAAGTAGGATCAATGCCAGAAAGCAAACCAATATCAAGTAAAAATAAAACCTCCTCCCCTAGATGGTCTGAAAAATCATTACGGGAATTATTTGTCGAGTTGAAGGATTTCTTTGAAGATTTGGTCGATTTAAAAGATGGTATGGATCAACGAGGATCTATTGTCAATATCATCAATAATAAGGAGATGAAAGGGGCGAATGCAGTCTTACTGATGTGTTCTATTATGGTGGCTTCTTTGGGATTAGATTTGAATTCTCCTGCGGTCATTATCGGCGCCATGTTAATTTCTCCTTTAATGTCTCCCATTCTAGGAGTAGGGCTTGGTTTTGGTATCAATGACCGAGAAACGCTATTTATCTCGCTCCAACATTTTTTCTTAGCCTTAGTTATTTCCTTGGTTACAAGTTATTTATATTTTACATTTACGCCTTTCGGCGTACTAACTGATGAAATAGAAGGGCGTACCGCACCAAATTTATTAGATGGGCTAGTAGCTATTTTTGGAGGAACAGCAGGCATCATTTCTATTACTCGAAAGGATAAATCAAACGCTATACCAGGTGTAGCCATTGCCACTGCATTGATGCCACCTTTATGTGTAGCAGGTTATGGATTAGCCAAAGGCGAATTTCAATTCTTTTTAAATGCCTTTTATTTATTTTTTCTCAACTCTTTTTTTATCGCTGCTTCCACTTATATCGTTATTCGTTTATTGGGTTTTAAATATAAAGAATTCCCTAATCCAAAAGAACGCAGACGAAATACTATTGTAATGGCTATTTTTTCCATTATTATTTTATTGCCAGCTATTCTACTGTTAAGAAAAGCATTATTTGAGTTAAGAGAAAAAAAAACAGTTCAGGCATTTATCGAAACTCATTTTGAAGATGAAGATACAGCAATAGCCGATTGGGATTCTAGAAAAACTGATTCTATTTACTATGTAGATATTCAATTGATTGGCCTACCTGTTGCTCAAACAAAAATTGATTCTTGTGATCGAGCATTGGATGAAATATTGGGTAAGGAGGTAATCATCACCACCTATCAAAGTAAAGAAATTCCTTTTGAAGAA
Organism: Bacteroidota bacterium; assembly: GCA_017857395.1. Classification (GTDB taxonomy): domain Bacteria; phylum Bacteroidota; class Bacteroidia; order Chitinophagales; family Saprospiraceae; genus JAFMDF01. The sequence continues at coordinate 5,559 of JAFMDF010000389.1, forward strand.
ATTCAACGGTTAAAAAATGAGGTTGGAGGGTTCAGGGAAGGGATGGTTTCTCAAATTGATGATTTGCATCAATTACAAGCTGAGCGGGAGCTAAAAATAGAAATATTAGAAAATGAATTAGATAGCATCCAGAATGATATAGTCCTCAATGACATTTTTGCTAAAACAAGGATTAATTATCCACTTATTGATGTGATTGGTTTTGGTAAAGACTTTCAACAAACCGATTTTATTCAACAAGATTCTACGCCAACTGAAATTCCTATTTTATTAGTTAGATGGAATCGAAAAAAAACATCAAAAGCTAAAGCAATTGACCAAGAAAAAATTAGAAAGGTAATGCAATTGGAAACCAAATTGGATACTTTATTAGTCGTTGGATATTAAAGCGCATTTTTTTACGTTTTGTAACTTTATGGGTTTTTAAAACACCTAACTGTTATTCAAGTTAATCGTGCATTAAAGTGGTTGATTTATTCACGCAGAGTTCGCAAAGAAAAAGTTAGTTTTTATTAGCCTCTGCGGCCTCTGCGTGAAATACATAAATCAACAGTTTTAATACACTACCTTCAAGTTCTTAAAATATCATACTAATATGCGTTTTCTTTTTGTTTGGCTTTCTATCATTCTTCTATCCAATACCGCTTTTGCTCAATTACAAGGCGGCATAAGTGGCACTTATTTTACGCAAAGTATCCCTGAATGGGAGTCAGCTATTTTTGGTATTCGCAGTAATGAACGGTTATTAAAAAATGGATTTGGGCAAGCAGTAGATTTAAAAATTGCTGGTTTTGAAAATTATCGAATTCAGTTTCATCTAAATGCAGGCACTAATAATGCGACCACTACTTTTGAAAACCAACAATTCAAATTAAGAAAAAATGATATAGGTCTTAGCGGCAAAATCTTCTTTTTAAGTTTAGAAGCCGATTGTGACTGCCCGACCTTTTCTAGAGAAGCAGGACTTTTAGAAAAAGGGCTATTCGCAGAATTTTTAACAGGTGCAAGTTTTTTTCAAGCCGAGATGGCGGAACAAAGTACCATTATTTCTGAGGATAATGGAATCACTTTTAAGATAGGACTTGGATTGGGTGTAGAGATTGGCATAACTGATTTTGTAACCATTAGCCCTTATGTACGCTATCAACGATATTTTAAAGCAGAATGGGAAGGATTACAAGAAGACCTCTTAGCCTTCGACCCAAGCACCACCATAGAAGGGAATAATATGACGCCGATTAATCAAGTTTCTGCGGGTATTAGATTAGGCATAAGTCTGCGCCGATAATTTTAGTAAAAACACCATCAAATTGACACTATATACAAAATTAACCGACGAAATCATTCACCAAATCATTACTCAATTTGAGGTAGGAACAGTTCAACATTGGAAAATTCTTCATGGTGGTTCAGCCAATACCAATCACGTTTTAACAACTAGTAAAGGAAAATATGTTTTAACGATTTGCGAACGAAAAACTATTGAAGAAACGACTGTTCTCGCTAACCTTTTAAAATATCTTAAAACCCATCAGTTTACTACTACTCAAATTATGCCCAATAAAAAGGGGGAAATCGTCTCTTTTTATAAAAACAAACCCATTCTTTTAAAAAGCTATATCGAAGGTCGAGTAGACACCATTATTGATAACGATTTATTAATAAAAATAGGGAAAAGTATAGCGCAACTGCATCAAATCCCTACGCCCGATTATTTGCCTACTCAATTTTCTTATGGACAACAAAATTTTGCCGCACTATACATCCAAAAAATCCAACATCCTTTTATTAATTGGTTAAAAGAAATGCACCAATATATCCTAAGTAAGCTAAACGATGACCTACCCAGAGCGCTTATTCATGGAGATGTTTTTGATAGCAATGTAGTCATTTCAACAAACGAAACACCTGTTATTATGGATTTTGAGGAGAGCTGTTATTATTACCGAGTATATGATTTAGGCATGGCAATTGTTGGATTATGCAAAGAGAATGATTTGATTAATTGGGAGAAAGCAACTTTATTAATTCAAGGTTATCAAGCAACAAAGCCTCTTTTATTATTGGAAAGGAACGCACTTAAAGATTTTGTCGTTTATGCGGCGACCGCTACTGCTTTTTGGCGGTTTCGTCAGTTTAATATTATAGCACCAAATGAAACTTATAAAAACACCTATCAAGTAATGGTAAAAGTGGCAGAACAAGCTAAAAATACAAGTTGGAAATAACAAAATAAACAGCTATTAAAATTTACCCAAATATAGCCAACAATAGTCCGTGCAATTTTTTAGGTAAAAAAACTTGACAAAAATAAAAAAAGC
>JAFMDF010000070.1 GCA_017857395.1 Bacteroidota bacterium
AACTACAAAAATAGAAAGTCTTTTTTTATTCGTTTTGAACACGCTACCATAGGGGGTTCTAAGCCAACGCACAGGCTGCTGCCTCACGTTTGCGACTTAAGGCGACGCCATCGCCTAATATATTATCACTTGCGTTTCTATCTGCATTCACAGTATATCCGCAAGATTCACACTCAAATTTTGATTGTGATTTTCGATTGTTCTTTGAAATATGACCGCATTTATTACACTTACGAGAAGTGTTGCGAGGATTTATTTTGACTAATTTACTCCCTTTTTCAATTGATTTATAATCAAGAAAGGTAAAGAAGTAGCCAATACCTAAATCAAGCAATACTCGATTTAGCCCAGACTTTTGTTTAACCATTGAACCATGATTTTCCGCATCCCCTTTGGATGATTTAGTCATGTTCTTTAGTTTCAAATCTTCAACTGCAATGAAAGAATATTCATTCGTTAATTGATTGGAAACTTTATGCAAAAAATCTTTTCTGGAATTAGTAATCTTTAGGTAAATCTTTGAAATTTGATACCTGGTTTTACGCCAGTTATATCCAAATTTCTTTTGCCTAGCTAATTTCCTTTTAAGAATCTTTAATCTTCTTTGATGCTTTGCTAAATGTTTAGGGTTATCAAAGTATTGACCGTCAGAAGTTACGGCAAAGTAAGTAACGCCCATATCTATTCCTACTGCTTGATTATCACGAATAGGAGCAATATGGTCAATCTCAAAAGTTACGCAAGCAAACCAGCCATCAACTTGTTTTTTGAAAGTAGTAAACTTGATAGCTGCATCCTTTGGAATATTACGACTGCAAAACATTCGCAATTTCTCCACTTTTGGAATAGTTACTTTATTACTATCGTACTTCACATGTTGAGGCAAAGTAAATGAACTGTATTTATGTTTTTTAGCCCACCTTGGAAAGCCTCCGCCTTTGAAAAAAGAAGTGTATGTTTTATCCAATCGCTTCAAAACGTCCTGCCTAGCTTGCGCAGGAATACATTTCATAAACTCAAAGCCTTCTGTTTTGAACAGATCTTTAAGTTGGTATTGTTGATGGTAATACCCGATTCCTTTTCCTGTGCTTTCATAGTAAGTAATTCTTTCCTCCAAAGCAATATTGTAAAGGAATCTGCAACAACCCAATATCTGTTCCAATGACTGTCTTTGAACCTTGTTTGGTCGTAATTTGTACTTATATGTGCGATATATTTTGATGTCATAAAAATACAATTTATTTTAAAATAATTAAAATAAATACAAATTTATTTATTAACAAAAGACGTAAACCCCATCCCTCACATTCAACCCCTTGGCTGAAGACCGAACGGGATTTCTGCTATGCTAATTTTAGTTAAATAAAAAATAAGTTTAGACAGATAGGCCAAAAAGGTTATCAAGAAATACCAGTTATGGATACAACATATACCAGTTTCTCAAAGATTAATAATTGTTTTATTTTGAAAAAAAAAGAGTTACTTACATCATTGGAATAGTTCAATTTTGCCTGTTGATGGTTGAATAATAATGGCAATTATTTAAGATGCTCTACCACAAACCGCCGACTAACCAGAGGAAATTTATCGACCTGAATAATCATCAAATAAATCCCATTTTCATATCTATCTAAATCAATAGAAACAACTTCCCTATCAAACCTAGTTTCAGGAAAAGATTGAACCATTTGCCCAAAAGCATTGTAAATCTGAATACTTCCTTGTTTTCCAGAAAGGGAAGCTAACTGCAAATTAATCCTATCTCTAGCAGGATTAGGAAATAAAACTAAATTATTACCAAAATCAATTTCCTTATTTCGATTACTACTGTTATTTTCAATCGAAACCTGTTCTTCTCGATAGCAATAAATGCCATCATTGCCACCTTGGTTTATTTTTACTGCATACGCACCAGCTTGTAAGTCAGGAATGATTTGAGTAGAAGAGCAGTCCCCATCACAAATAGTGACGACTTGCCAATTCGTATTACGACCCAAAATTTCTACCTTGTTATAACTAGCAGTCAATCCATCAATAATGATACTATCATTTCGATTCAAAAAAATTAAGCCCTCACAATTGACACTACCAACAGCATTACTTTCGCTTTCAATAATTATTTTTTCCTCACGATAACAATAAGAACCATCTGCACCAGCTTGGTTGATTTTGACATTGTATTCGCCAGCTAATAAAACTGGAATAAGCAGAGTAGGGGAGCAGTCTCCATCACAAATAGTAATAACTTGCCAATCGGTATTATGGCCTATGATTTCTACTTTATTGTATTGAGCGGTTAACCCATCAATAGTAATTGCTCCATCGCCAGCAGTAAAAACTAGCTTATCACAATTGGCTTTATCCTTATTATTTTCTTCGTCACTTTCGACGAGAATAGCTGCTTCTCGGTAGCAATAGCTTACTCCATCAAATAAATTGACTTTCACCGTATATTCCCCTGCTGCCAAATGAGGAATGAGTTGCCTGTTGGAGCAATTGCCATCACAGATGGTAATTACTTGGTAATCCGTATTTCGACCAATAATTTCTACTTTGGAGGAAGTAGTTAAACCCGAAACGATAATTTGCCCTAATTCAGTTTTGAACTGCAAGGAGTCGCAAGACATAGGACTCATTTCTTCCTCGCAAATTCCTATACTATTTTCACAATATTGAGAAAAATCACTAAGTTCAATATTGCCCTCTGTGATTAAAGAAAAATTGGGTACACAAAAAACACCAAAGCCTTCTGGATAACAACCAGTTAGTTGATTGTTTGCTACATTGATACCGCCTGGCATGGTTAGAGCAGTTCGTTGACTGCCAAAGTTTTTTAAAGTGGGCGGTAAATTACCAGATAATTGATTATTGCTTAAAACGATAAATTGAGTATTGATTAGCTGTCCAATTTCGGCAGGAATACTTCCCGATAATTCATTATCTCCCAAAAAGGCAATAAATAACTTGGTTAGATTGCCTATCTCTTTAGGGATTTCGCTAGTTAAATTATTCTGAGATAAGTTCAAATTTTCTAATTGGTCTAAAAGGCCTATTTCTGGTGGAATACTTCCTGTGAGGTTGTTATTTTCTAGTGCTATTTCAGCGACTCTATTTTGTGCATTACAAGATATACCGGGATAATTACAAACGTCACAGTCTGATAGATCCCATTTTTCTACCCAATTAGGGCCATTTGTAGCCGTATAAAGTGTGGTTAAAGCAGGATAATCTGGATGGGTACAATTAGTATTTTGAGTAAAAGAAAGTGGTAAGTTGGCTACCATAAAGAAATAGCCCCACAATAATAGGTGTTTGTTCTTGTTCATTATTTTTGTTTTTATCAAAAGGAGGGCGTATAAAAGGGAGGGGAATTTATTCGGGTACTAATCTACAAACAAAATGGCTTCCATGCAATTATTTAATGGCGATATAACTAAAATTAGTTAAGTCTAACAGTCGTTTGTCGAGCGATAAGGATTAATTGTTCTAATACTTCGATTTTCTGTTTGCTTGCCTGAAACTTGATGAAAGTATTGATTTTTTCTTTTCTGATTTGAGCTTTTAAAAGTTCTGTTTCAAAAAGGTTTTTAAAGGAATAGAGGAATTCATTAAGGGTATCGTTTGGTATCTTTATTTCACATTCTCCTAGCTCTTCATTATATTGGTGGTAACGGATGGTAAATTCTGTCATAGGCGCATTTCTGATTTTATGCTGGACAATATAAGATTTGTTCTGAGTTATTGCTAGCCAGAACTAAAAAATTAACCTAAAAATCATCCCAAGCCCTATTATTTTCCGTTTTCCACGACAAACCGTCGAGTGATTGTCTTTCTGTTTTCTGACTCGATCATTAAATAGTATAACCCATTTTGAAAATTGGATACATCAAAATTTAAGGATTGCTGAGATGCATCCAATTTCCTAGTAAGCACCTCATTTCCTATTCTATTAAAAATATGAATCGTTCCTTGTAGGTTAGCAAAATGGCCAATGCTTAGATTAATTTCTGTTCTGGCTGGGTTTGGAAAAAGATTAATGGCATTTTCATCCACAAAATATTTTTCAGCACTAATAGTGGAGTATCGAAAAGTGCCACTTGTAAATTGCTGCTTAACTCGGTAATGATTCGTGCCATAATCGGGTCGTTCATCGACTAACTTAAAGTGGTAATCGGTTGGCGTATTAATTTCTTGGATTGGCTTAAAATTGATACCATCCATAGATTTTTCTAGGATGAAATTTTCGGTTTCGTTAATCCCACCTGCCACCCATTCTAGCTGAATGGTTTGTTGTAGAACCGAAGTAGTCAATTCTAATACATCTCTAGAAAGTGCGTTGCTGTTGAGATTATTAGTTAGCTTAATGTTCGCGCTACAAATTTCGTTATTATTATGGTAAGCCCGAACTAAATAATCACTAGGGCTAAGGTAGATTGCCTTTTGTGTATACCCACAATTATAGGTGCAACTAAAAACTTGTTTCCAGCCTTTTTGCTCATCATTGATGGAAAAAGTATAAGATTTGGTGGATAAGCCAGTCATCTCAATTTGTCCATTACCATATTTGATGTTGATTTCACCGCAGGATAGGGTAGTGGTTTCACCTTCCTCATTATGCTGAATAATTTCTCCTTGACAAGTACAGCCATCTGATAAAATGACATCATTCTCGGTTTGACTATTGCCATCATCACAATTAGTTCCTATAGGTTGAGGAAACAAAGGGTCATTAGGGGCACAATCTTCCTGATTACAAAAGCCATCATTATCACTATCTTCGCAGCCTTCTTCAGTCGAATTTTCATCAGTAGCTACCAGTTCAATAATTCCACAAGACTGGTAATTTATCCAAACTTCATAAGTACCCACAGCTAAATCACTAAATACCTTGCTGTCTCCACAGTTATGACAACTAGCTTGAGTATAGGGGGGCTGTTTTATTTGAATCTTGAAAGGATAGGATTTGCCCGTTTTTCCCTTGAAACTGATTTGCCCATTTCCATAACTGATATTGACTTCACCGCAGGTTAATAAATTGAAACTATTAGGCTCATTACCATTCGTTTCTTCTTCTATTTGTTCCCCTGCACAAGTACAACCATCTGAGCCAATAACATCATTTTCTGTATTGGGATTTCCATCATTACAGGTGGTACCTGCAATTTTTGGAAAGTCAGGGTTGTTATCATCACAATCATCTTGACTACAAATTCCGTCATTATCCATATCTCCGCCTAATCCATCGCAAGGGTTGGTTGCCACCATTTCGTCACTACCACTTAAGTGAATACGAGTATCATATTTTAACTCACAACCTAATGTCCAATTGGGATTGAATATTTTGAGGATATAGTCGCCTTCTGGTAAGTTGGTATAAGTCTTGGTATTCCCACAATTTTCGTTACATTGGTCAACCGCCTTATATTGCCAATTGGTTATATTAATCAATTCTACTTTAGGGTAATTAACTCCATTTTCTCCAGTCCATTTAATCCAATTGCTACCATAATTTATTTCAACATCACCACAGGTAAGTTGAATGCCATTTTCTTGGGTATTATCAGGAGGAGTGCTATCATAATCATAATCACAAGCGACTAATTGCCCATTTTTATCATAATAACAAGTTCCAGCATTTATAGGAATAACGATAGGTAATCCTGATAAATCAACTTTAACTTGATGATCGGTTATACCATTTTGATGAACCACTTGATTGCCTATCTTTTGAGGCTTTCCATCTTCCCAACCTAAGTAGAAATAATCTGCTTGTGCGGCAATCTTCATATTAGTAGATGGAAGCTGAATGGTGGTTAATGAGTTTCCTTTTTCGGAATCTCTTTCTGGATATAGCATGGTCTCAGAAACACCTAGATTATCAGCTCTCCATGCCACTAAATGAGTAGGTTTTGCTTTTTGGGTCGCTTCATCATAATCACCCAATAGAAAAGCAAAAACATCCCCTTCTTGGGTATAATTTTCTTCAATCGCTTTTATAAAATGTTTACCCGCCAATTTTTGCACCATCGTTTGAGTTGCATAAAAAGACAGTTTTTTATTGCCGTCCCTATCTATTAATCCAGTCGTGCAATAAAGTGGGCTTTCAGGGCTGACTAATTGTCCATCCTGAATATGTTTTAATTGGTCTTTGAGTTGATAATTAAAGACTTTATGCAAACTAAAACGAGCTGCAATTAAATTAGCTCGCATCAAATAGGCAGCTTGGTTGGCTTGTCCAACGCCATAATTACATTCTTCTTTGTCGCTATTCCATCCAAATTCGGTGATATTAATTCTGGCATGCTCCATTCCATTTCGTCTTCGCCACTCGTCCATATTTTTTAAGGACAAGAACCCACCATTTGGACTTTCTGGTGTATAGGCTAGTTTTAGATTTTTGACTTCCACCCCACAAGGTGTTTTGATAAAGGGATAATTATGCACATTGAGGTAGTCAATATAATGTTTGATTTCTTCCTCATCGGGAATCATCTCCTGCACATATTGCTTTGGTGCATTATGGCAAGCAAATCGTGCATCAAAAGCAGCAGTAGATAATTTCATCCGCCAATTGCTTTTATCGACACCATAAACTTTTTTCATAGCTTGGACCGCAGCTCTAAGAATTGCGTGATAGCCTTCTCTTCCTGGGGTAAAATTTCCCCATGGTTCATTGCCTATTTCCAAAACATCAATAACACATTTTTTAGAAGTATCTGCTGGACAAAAAGTGGCTACAAAAGGGTAGATATAATTATAAGCATGCTGTTGAATACTAGCCGCATCGCCGCCCCATTCTTCAGCGGTATACCATTTATCTGGGAATTTTCTTCCTGGCAGGGTATCTCTTCCATCTTTGATTAGGCAGGGATTGGTATCCCTTCTAATACAAACACCATTACTATACTCTCGACAATAGGAATCTTTTATAGGAATTTGAGCTTCTATAGCCGCATAAATTTCCCTCATTTTAAAATGATCCTTATTTTTCCAAGCACAATAGCGAACCTTATATTCATAGAATCCAAATTCATTACCAGATGGATTATGGTCAAGACATTTTTTGTCTTTTTTCTGTTTGCAACTAAAACTAAATATATCGCCACAATCGCAATCTATCGTATTCAATACCCTTTCCCTCGGATAATATGCATCTCCAAAATCAGCTTCCATTAAGTGAAAACTACGGGCGCTATTAATTACCCCTGCTGCATTAAATCCATCATGGAAAGCTCCGCCAATTTCTTTACCTAGAGAGGCGCCAATCATGTTATCAAAGGCAGTTGGATTGGGTTTTGAGTTTTCGGCAGCGAAATACGTTGGATTTAGTTGGGCATGTTCGATTTGCCAAGGTTGGAGATTTTGACTGAATCCTGCATAAGTAAATAATATGCATACTGGTATTAGCCATATTTTTAATGTAAAGGTCTTTCTCATAGCGGTTTGTGCTAGTAGGATATTAGGGAAATAGGAGGGGATGTTGAATTATTATGAGGAGTGGTAGTAGGAAAAAAGCAAGAAGGATGCCAGAAGTTTGTATGATAGATAAAGAATAGAATCTTTTATTTCCTACTTAAACCCATGTCGTTCCCAATGGTGAATTGGCTTCTTTTAATAAAATAGACTTGTGGAGAGCAATGCCGTATTTGGTGGGTGCTTGTTTTAAAGATTGAAAAACGGTTGTATAAAGCTATTCAGGATTAGTCAGAAAAAGACTTATTTATTCCCATAACCCAAACTACTCCGAAATATCCCTAGTTAATTTGGACAAAGGACGTTGCTGCAAATCTTCTAAAATAACATAGTTGCCAGAAATCAATCTGGTAATGAATCTCAATCTCTAAATAACTTTTGACCTTCAAATCTTTTGTAAAAGTCATCTAGATAGGATTTATTGAAAAGAAATGCTTTGTTCACCAATTCAAATACATATTCCAAGTGCTCTTGATAAACTTCTTTGAGTTTGAACGCCTCTATATTATTCTTGATATGCACCCGCAGGATACGTGTAATTAGTATTTAAAAAATATATTGTTAGGAAATTGATCATTGAATTTTAGCCAGTTTTACCTATCTATAAAAGAATACATTTTAAGACATCCACCATTTTGAGAAGGGTGTCTTAAAAAGGGTCTGCCGAATGGATTTATCAAAAGGCTGGAAATCAACGTCTTAAGGTAGGGGCTTTTGCTATCTTACAAAGAACACTTTTTTGGACAGTCATAATCAAGGTCAACTTACGGAGTTTCACCTTTTTGCTTTTTTAACAATAATACTACTGACTACCTTTTACCCGTATCCTGTAACTACCCCTAATACCCACCAAATTGTAATATGCCTTTCCTTATTGGTCACAGTTGTGAGACCTATGCTGTGCCATTTATCGCCAAAAATTAGTGCCATTTAATTTCAAACTTGACAGACGATTCCTACTAGATGAGTAATAATGACCATTTATTGGAAGTCCCAATTGATTTGTACACTAATCCGCTTTCGGTAGATTGGTGGTCTGCTAAGCAATCTATACCGAACACTAAACTTCAAGAGGAGTCAGAGTCAGATAAGTTAGTAGAAAAATCCAATCCCCTCTAATGAAAATTATACACAAACTTGAGGGCCTAGAAACCCTAGTTTCAACAAATTCAAATCAAATCCGATGTGGATAAGTAATTATAAAATTAATTTTTTTTAACTGGTGAATGTAAGCTCTAAGTATCAAAAAATAAAAATTATTATCCCCACAAACGCCCACTAGCAATCTTAGCCCCCTCAGCCATAGACGCCAATTTAGCATAAACAATATCCTCATCTACAGCACCAAAACCAGCGAAAGTAGAAAATCCACAATCCGTACCTGCCATCACTCTTTCTTTGCCAACAATATTGGCAAAGCGTTCAATTCGCTGCGCTACTAATTCTGGATGTTCAATAAAGTTAGTGGTAGAATCTAAAACACCTGGGATTAAAATCTTATCAGCAGGAATTTTGGCATCTCTAAAAGTAGTCCATTCATGCGCATGACGAGGATTAGAAGCCTCAAATAATAAACCCTGTGGCTTAGCTTTTAAAGCTATTGGCAAAACTAAACTCATCGGTGCATCATGATGGTGTGGGCCTTCATAATTGCCAAAACAAACGTGCATTCTAGCTTTGTCGCCAGGAATATTCCGCATAGCGTGATTTAAAACTTCCACATGTTGTTCTGCCAATCGAATATAGTCCGCCTCTGATTCATTTTTGAAAATCATGTGCCGACCTAAACCTAAATCTGGAGAATCTAATTGTAGAATAAAGCCAGCTTTTACAATTGCTTCGTACTCGACCCGCATAGCTTCTGCCAAAGCTTCTAAGTATTCGTCTTGCGTTTTATAATGTTTATTTGGTAGAAATAAAGCAATCACTCCAGGGGATGCCGCATTCATAAAGGCATCAGTAGGTTGATGTTTGTCTAATGCTGCCTGAAAATTAGCTATATCTGCCTCCAAAGGCAAAGTGCTTTGTACTTCAATAGCCGATACACAACAAGGCCGAGAATAGGTAGGCGTTCCACCACCTTTAGCTGCACGCTTTAAAAAGCCAGGAAACTCTTCTAAATCTTTCGGTGCATTTCGAGGGCTATCTCCTTCAAAACCAGTAATTCGGTCTTTGATATAAGTGGCGTAACTAATTTTACTCATTTCTCCGTCACTTACTACATCTACTCCGACTGCCTTTTGTCGAGCGACTACCGCATCGACGGCGGCCTTAATGGTATGGTCGAATAGTTCTTCATCAATGCCTTTTCCTTGTTCTTTGGCAAATACTAAATCCGTTACTGCTTTAGAACGAGGTAAACTTCCTACATGGGTAGTTAAAATTCTTTCTGTACTGGTTTTCATATTATTTTAATTTATTGTTTGTTTGTATGGGCAATCCCTTGTGGTTGCCCTATGTCGCAAAAGGGCAACCACAAGGGATTGCCCATACATAGCTCCTGTTTAACCCTGTAACGCTACATCAATCACCACTTTTACCAATCCCTCCAAAACAAAAGGTGGCTCATAATCCCGACTAATAGGCGCATGCCGATTCTCCCCACAACGCAAGCCAGAGTTAGGCGTATAAATTTCCCACATTCGAGGTAATTGACCTTGTCCGATAACGGCATCCGCTAGTAAAAGCGTGACCTCGGCTGTCCGTTTTTCCGTTTTATTCATTTGTAGGGTAATTGTGTGTTTTCCTTTGGGAATGCGGGTTTTAGATTGCACCACCGTCACATCTTTTCGCACATAAGTGTAACTAAAAAGAACAAAGCCATCTTTCATATATAGTTCATATCCAGCACCGCTGTCTCCTGAGGCTAAGATGACGCCATTAGTATTAGCTGTTTTGAAATCTACTTCCACTTTCCAATGACTATTATATTGAAAAATATCAGGGGCAGATAAACGGTCTAAACGAGTCATACCGGGGAAAAAATAATAGCGAGCTTTAGGTGGTGGAACTGCCGCAGCATACAATTTGATGCTATCATCATCCATAGGCAATATATCATAGCGTTCCGCTTCCTCAAACCAAATTTTGATGAGTGCTTGCAATTTTTCTGGTTCGGCATCCGCTAAATTATTAATTTCTGCAAAGTCTTTTTCCACATGATATAGTTCCCAAATATCGGTATCGAAAGGGTCTCCTTGTTTATGTCTAGTAACCGCTTTCCAGCCATTGACCCAGATAGCCCTATCGCCCATAGTCTCAAAATACTGCACCTCTTTTCGAGTAGGCATTTGAGGATTATCAAAAGCATAAGCAAAACTTGTCCCTTGAATGGGCAAAATGTCTTGTTTATTGACGGTGGTTGGAAAAGGTTGGTTGATTAAATCCAATAGGGTAGGCACTACATCAATAACATGATGGTACTGCTCACAAATTTCATTTTGTGGTAATTGTCCATTCACCCAATTCATAATCAAAGGCGCACGAGTGCCACCGCCATAAGTATCGGCTTTATACCATTTCAAAGGCGTATTACTCACCTGCGACCAACCTGTAGAAGACCCTCCGTAAGAATCATCCGTCCCCATTAAATCTATATTTGCCATTTTTTCAGCAAAAGGTTCTGGGCCTAAATAAGAAATCCGACGGACATCAATACTTGGAACTGGCGCACTTCCTGGAGCAGCCCCATTGTCTGACAATACTAAAACAATCGTATCGTCAAATATATTTTCTGCCTTTAAGAAATCAGTAATTTGCTGTAAAGCGGCGTCGGTATGTTCTAAAAATGCGGCATAAATCTCTTGCCCTCTAGTCACTAACTTTTTTTCATCTCCATTCAAATCCGACCAAGGGGTAACATTTGGATTAAGCGGAGACAATTCCGTATTGTCAGGAATAATGCCTAATGATTTTTGTTTTTTAAACCGTTTTTGCCTAGCTACTTCATAGCCTTCATCGTATTTACCTTTGTGTCTGCGAATATCATGACTAGGCGCATGCAAAGGAAAATGACAAGCCCCAAAAGCCATATACATCAAAAATGGATTTTCTGGCGTTGCCGCTAAATGGTCTTGCAAATATTCTACCCCTCTTCGAGCCAAATCGGTACTCAAATGATAATTATCGCTTTTATCTGGATAGGCAGCCACCGTATTTTCAAACATTTCAGGATGCCAATGGTCCATCGCATTACCATGAAAACCATACCAACGGTCAAATCCTCGGCCATTCGGCCAATGGTCAAATGGGCCTGTGGCATTTTGGTCTGCCAAAGAAGATAAATGCCATTTGCCCAAGGCTAGGGTAGAGTAGCCTTCTGGTTTTAATATTTCTGCTAAAGTCGCCGCATCTTGTCGTATCCAACCTTTATATCCTGGATGGTCCCGCCCCCATTCGGCAATATTTCCGACCCCTACTGCATGAGCATTTCTCCCCGTCAGTAAGCAAGCACGAGTCGGCGCACATAATGCCGTTACATGAAAATTATTGAACCGTGTGCCATTGGCTGCCAACTCATCCATACACTTCGTCTGCAATTCTGAACCATAACAACCCAAATCTGCAAATCCAACATCGTCTAAAACAGCGATTAAGATATTGGGCTTTTTGCCCAATTTTTTAGGGGTAAACCCATTGCCAACAGCCGTTAAATTGGCCGCTTTTTGTGGGAAATCAAAGGCGGTTTTACTGCAACCTAAAGCCGTTCCTGCGGAGGCAGCAGCGGATAGTTGGAGGAATTTTCGACGATTTAGGTTGGTTAATTTTGACATTGCGTATAAGTAACACAACTCTCTGAGTTGTGAGGTGATGTATGGTCTATTTAGCACAACTCAGCAAGTTGTGTTACTTTATACGACAATTATAAGGAAAGTTTATAAAATATTTTATTAAATATGATGTTTTTTAGAAAATAGTTTAGGAAATGGAAACTTGGCTAATGCTTTTATTTAAAATCATCCTAAAAAAGAGGAAATGGTTTTTTCAGCCAAAATATTTTTTGAGAGTTTTTTTGAGAATTTTTTTATGATTCCTGACTTGCCTTTTAATTGATTTGTCGCCCATAATTTTACTCGCCCTATAAGCATAACCAATAAAATTACCCCAATATTTTCGGTCTTTCTTCTTTATTTTATATTCAAATATTCCAGTAATATCGTTTTTTTCTAACCTTGAAATTTTGGCGATTATTTTTTTACTACGACTACCTTTGTCAGTATAACTTCTATATATTTTTCGTTTATAAATCGGAACTTCTGTTAGTAAATTTTTCTCTTTTAAAATTTTTATTCTTTTTGCTTTACTCTTTATTGCATACTTCATCCTTCTATAAAACTTAGAAAGATTCTTAGACTTTATTAAAATTTTTCTTCCATTAAATTCAAATCCAAGATACTTTAAGGGTATGCCTTCTATTTCAATTTCTTCATCCTTAATTTTTTTGATTCCATAGGAGTCTAACAACCCGTTTGTATTTCTTTTAAAACGACAAATTTCTGTTTTTCCAGAACTTATATTTAGATGATATTTTTTTAATTTTTTTTCAACAATGGATTCTATTTCATTTTTATGCTCAAGGGGACAAACGATTGCAATGTCATCAGAATATCTACGATATATACCTCTAAATTTTATCGAAATTTCATTATACATCTCTTTGTCAAATTCAAAAAGATATAAATTTGCTAACATCGCACTTATTGCTAACCCTTGCGGAATTCCACAAATTTTCTTGTCCTTATCAAGAAATTGATTTTTATAAATTCTTAATTCTCCATCGTTGATTTTTTTCCTAAATTCATGAATTGAAGAGAAAAATGCTTGAGTCCCCATTTTTCTGTTTTCAGATAATTTCTTTTCATCATAGGATATTGGATTTACCCTTAAATCATTTAGATTTATATAAGAAAAATTTGTTATAGATTTGAAAATATTATAATGGTCAGGAGGGAGAGATTTCGTATCTAATAATTGACACCAAGCTTTTTTTAAATGCTTGTGATTTAAACTTGAAAAGAAATTTTCTATATCAAATGCAAAAGCAACACATTCGTCTTTTGATTTAATTTCGTCAAATATTTCTTTTGCAAAATGTATATTATTCTTATGAGATTTAGAATTATCAATTTTGATTCGACGATAAGCTAAAATACATTCAGATAAATGAGAATTTTTTATCAATTCTGATTCATATTTTTTTTGCAGGATTTCACTAGAGTAATAAGAATAAATTTGAGCATCAATATGGGTAGCATAATGAATTGGACGTATTTTTTTAGTACTTACCTTCTTTCCTTTTTTATCAAATTTTGAATGATTTCTAACAGCCGTACCTTTTTCTGTGTAAGAAATTACTTTATAACGTCGTTCTGTTATCTTTTTATGGAATAATGGGCAAAAAGCATGTTTTGCTACTAAGCTAGGGTTTTTGACTAGTTTATTTATTTTACCTCTTTCATTACTAATATTTATTCTGTTAGTTATGTGGAGGTATCCTTTTGCTTTGAGCCAGTCTTTTTTTTTAGGTTTTTTCATAAAAAATGAACTAGAAGGGTATTCGACTTATGTGGAATGTCTTATAATATTTCCCAATATTAATATCCAAAATACTTACATCTACTTAAAGATTATGGTCGTCAACCAAGTTCTTGATTCCCACGGATTCGCGACTTAGAATAGTATCTAAATACACAACATTAAATTTGCATATGAAGAATAATATTCGTATCTTAGTAAATGGATTTATTAGTTTCCCACGTTCTGACATAATAGTCTAGTAACTGAGTTGCCAATTAATCATAAACAATTGATACTAACCTAATTCTCTTATTACTGCTTATATTTTACAGGTTTTACCCATTATATTTCTATAACGTCAGAATTGTACGACAATTTTTCCAAGGAAGCGGAGGAAATTGCACGATGACCAGTTCCAGAAGTACAGAGGAAAAGACTAGAATACACCTTCTAGCTACTTAGATACAAATATATTGTTTTTAATAGTTTAAAAAAGATTTAGATTCAAATATGTTAAAAAAAAATAATTTTTCCAATGAAATAAACCTTGGAGATTTGGTTGAGTTTGTAACGAAAGAACATCAATTCGGTATAACGAAATTAAGGATAAGAAGAAATAGTAAAACAAGAATTTATACAAATGGTCAAACGAAAATGACTCCTCCTGTCATGGTTGTAATTGAAAAAATTCATGAAAATATTGGTCAGGCTTTAAATAATAATAAATCTACTAAGTTATTTTGTCAATGGTATTCTCATAGAAACAACAAATTTATTTCTAAATGGCTTGATTCAACACTATTAAAAAAGAAAGAATATTTAGAAATTAAAAGAGAATTTAATCTTCAAGATATTGTAAGTTTAAAAACAGCATTAAATGGAAATACTCATCAAGAGAGTATTGTTCGACACAAAATTAAAGAAGAGTTTGAAGAGATAGATTACAAATTGTCTCAAATTTTTGATACAACAATGTATTTACCTCCACAGATGGTCATTACCTCAATTGAACCTAATAATAATGGATTAAATCAGATTGATAAGAAGTCTAATTTTATAAAACGCTATTTGCCTAAAAACCGAATCAAATGTATGTGGTTTGATAGTTCAACAAATAAATATTCAGAAAATCATTTTGCTCAAGAAGCATTAATTGCAATTGATAATTTAAATTTTGCGAATAAAGGGAATTAGGTTTTAAATTTTTTTAAAGAATACAATAATAAATTTTATTGTCTTGATTCTCCAAAAAGTGCAAACAGACTTTTTATTTGGTCAATTAATAAATTATTAAAAGTTGCTAATTCCTCTAAATTAGAGTCTAAGACGTTAATCGAAACTTTCGATTTATTGATTGCTGAAAAAGCAGTTGAATGATAATTTTTTTTTGTGAGATTAGCTTTGAATCTTAATATTTGAATCCTTATTGCACATTCATGAAATTGACTAGAATCAAATTTTTTCAATGTAAATTCTTTGGATAATTGTCGTATAGAAAGGTCTTTATGATTTAGAAAATAATCTTTTTCAGTCGTATTGTCTTTAAGAATTTCGCAAATTATTACTCCGTATTTAGACTTTTCAATCATGTTTAATACTAATTCATGTTTTTCACTAGCTAAATTTAATAAAGATTCTAATTCTGCATCTTCTAGGATTGAAAAAAGCAAAAGGGAAATATCTTCTATTGAATTCCCTATCTCTTTTAATTTCATTTCATTTTCAAGCTCTTTAATTTTATTTTTTTCTAATTCTGTAATTTTGATTTGATTTGGCTTTGAGTCATAATTTTTAAATTTTCCATGTTCACTTTTATTCCGATAGGCACTTTTTATTGATTTTTCCACCTCATTTTCTGTAAATTGGCTAGACTCATATTTTGAAACTGCGAATTTTATAGCTGAACTTTCTTGAATACCAAACCTATTCAGATTACAGCCTAATCGAAAAATAAAATTATTTCTATTTCCATCTTTAAATGATATAGACTTCTCAGTAAAATCTATTGATTTTTTTATTTTTTTATCCATGGTAAGTTCAAGTGAAACTTTAAAAATTTTTGAATTTTTATTGAGATATAAATTTGGGTCATAGGATAAAAAACATAATCGAGTAATATCTTTACCACTTGGGTCAACTTCAATATTTAACTTCTTCTGAAAAAAATGCATGACCTTCAATGTAGCCCATTCATGATGTTTAGATTCAGAATCAATCTTTACAATTATCTTATATCCATCTTTACTGGGACTTGTAAAACCAGCAAAGACTTCTGGGATTTTACTAATATGGGCTTGAATATTTGTAATATTTGTACCTTGTTTCGATAAATTATCAATATCTAAAATTGTAAAGTAACTATAACTGGATATAGGTAAACCCTTCTTACGTTCAATAAATACACCAGAAATAGTAAAGCATGGAAGTTGTTTTTTTAGGAAGCTATATTTTGGAAGCTTATTTCCATTGGAATCTATATTCTTATGAATTTCATTTATCTTTTCTTTAATACGGTATCTTCCGGTTTTGATAGTATTTAATAGGTCAATAAGAGGAAATTCATTTTGTGGAAATTTACTTTCCGTCCCTCTTTTGAAATATGAAACATTTGGATTCCTAGGCATTTTTATTAGAGTGTATAATGTTCAGAAATGAATTTTGTCAATGAGACAAAGATAAAACATTATATACATCTACTCTTTATATATTTATCAAAATAGGTAGATTATTGCCAAAGATTAGGTAGTTACAAAATTATATTTGTAGATTATTAGCTAATATTCCCCATCAAATCCACCCCAAACTGCCGAAACAAATGAATCATATCAACAAATACCCAATTCTCAATATACTATTCCCCATCCCGTTTCCACCAATTTAAGCTATTAAAGTCAATCGAATTATCTATCTACAAATTCCACAAAAACCAATCTTCCAACAGCCCCTTCAAATATTGCAAAAACCTAGCAGCATCTGCGCCATTTATCACCCGATGGTCAAAACCGATAGTAATAGGCATACATAAACGAGGTTGGAAACTACCATCTACCCAAACAGGTTCTAAGCGACTAGCAGCGACCCCTAAAATAGCTACTTGGGGAAAATTAACAATTGGAAAAATAGCGGTAGTTCCGATACCTCCCAAATTAGATATGGTAAAAGTAGCGCCTTCTAAATGTGTGGTGTTTAATTGTTTAGCCTTTGCTTTTTGGGAGATTTCTTTTAAGGTGATGGAAATTGCTGTTAGACTCTTTTGATTGGCGTCAGCTATTTTAGGCACTAATAACCCTCTTTCGGTATCAACGGCAAACCCTATATTAATATACTCCTTGTATATTATTTCGTTGGTATCGATATCAATACTTGCATTAAATAGGGGGAATTTCTCTAAGGATTTAGCCACTACTTTAATTAAAATAGCGGTTATGGTTAATGCGCCTCCTTGTTCCTTTACTTGATTTTTATGCAATTGACGTTTAGCCTCTAAATCTGTAATGTCAACTTTTTCTTGTAGCCAAGCATGGGGAATTTGGCTCCATGCCGTTGTCATATTGTTGCTAGTGACTTTGGAAATACCCGACATTGGTTGCCGACGAATCGTTCCCCATTTTTCAAAATTAGGTAATGGAATGGCTGGGGTAATTTTATTCGCTTTTTGTTGATTGACCTTTTTAGCAAAATCTTTTACATCTTGCATTGAAATCCGTTTGCTAGGTCGAGTAATAGTAATCTCCGAAATATTGATACCAATTTCTCGTGCAAATTTTTTAGCTAAAGGGGAGGCACGAAAACCACCTTTTGCTTTTGCTGATTTCGGCTGAATTTCTAGCTGATTATTTACAGTCGCAGGAGTTTGTGTTGGAGTAGCTACTTGTTCTAGGACGACTTCCTTAATGGGCGTAATCGTTTTATTTACGGGTGCTATTATCTCCATATCTCCAGTAGTTCCAGCAGAAGATTTAACCTGAAAAATAGGCGTACCTTCTCCAATTTCCTGCCCCACTTCTACTAAAATGGCTTTGACTATCCCTTCGTATTCAGCAGGTACTTCGGCAGTCACTTTATCCGTTTCGATTTCCATTAAAGGCTGGTCCAATTGAATCGAATCACCGACTTTTACCAAGATAGAGATAATCGTTCCTGTTTCTACACTTTCGCCTAAGGATGGTAAGGTTATTTCTTTCATTTTGAAATGTTTGTTGTATCTAAATCATCCTGATTTTCAAAATCATGGTGATTTAAATAGTCGTTAATCAGCTGGATTAATTTTGTTCAAGTCAATCTCTTGCACTTTAATGAATTCCTGAACCTCTTTTTTAGTAACCAAGCCTTCTTTTCTTAATAATTGCAAGGCAGATAACGCAATATATTTAGCACTAATTTCAAAATGATTTCTGAGCGTTGTTCTGGATTCACTTAAACCATAACCATCCGTTCCTAAAACATGATACGCCTTGGGCATCCATTTAGCAATACCCATCCCTAAAGACTTAACGTAATCGGAGGCGGAGACAAACACTCCTTTTTCTTTGGCTAATAATTGTTCAACATAAGCTTTCTGCGTTTTATCATCCGTAGAAAGCAATTGATTTCTTTCCGCATTTAGCGCATCTCTTTGTAATTCTGTATAACTGGTCACGCTCCATATATCGGTGGAGATTCCAATGGATTCCAATAATTCTTGAGCCGCCATTACTTGCATCATAATTGCCCCACTTCCCATCAAATGTGCTTTTTTACCTTTGACTACTTTTTTCGTAGATTTTTTGAAACGATACATCCCTTTAATAATGCCCGTTTCCACATCTTCAGGCATGATGGGCATTTTATAATTTTCATTGGTGACGGTGATGTAATAAAATATTTTCTCTTGTAATTCATACATTTTATGAATACCGTCTTTAATAATTAGGGCTAATTCATAAGCAAAAGCAGGGTCATAACTTTTCATATTAGGCACGACACTCGACAACACATGAGAATGCCCATCTTGATGCTGCACCCCTTCGCCATTAAGGGTTGTCCGACCAGAAGTACCGCCAATTAGAAACCCCTTACATAACATATCTCCACAAGCCCAAATCATATCTCCGACTCGCTGAAAACCAAAAATGGAGTAAAAAACATAAAATGGAATCATCGGCAATCCGTGCATGGCATAAGCCGAACCTGCTGCCATGAAGGAGGCAATTGCTCCTGCTTCGCAGATACCTTCTTGTAGGATTTGTCCATCTGTACTTTCTCGATAATAGGAAATACTCCCTGCATCAACGGGTTTGTATAATTGCCCTTTGGGTTGGTAAATACCTGCATAACGAAATAAGCCATCTAAACCAAAAGTTCGTGCCTCATCAGGAATGATTGGAACGATGTATTCTTTTACGTTTTCATGTCGCAGTAATTTAGTCATGATTCTAACTAAGACCATTGTGGTAGAAACCGCCCTTTCTTCTGTCCCTGTATAAAACTCTCCAAACAACTCGTCTCCTGGTGTTTTTAGCGGAGTACTTTCCGTACTTCTCTCAGGTAAATAACCTCCTAAATCGAGCCGACGTTGTCGTAAATATTGAATCTCTGGACTATCATTGGAGGGGATATAAAATTTAGCTTTCGATGCGTCTGCTTCGCTCATAGGAATACCAAATCTTTTGGCTGCCTCAATGCGTTCGGTTGCATTCATATTCTTTTTCGAATGGGTGGTGTTTCGCCCTTCTCCAGCACTTCCCATGCCATATCCTTTAAGGGTTTTCATTAAAATAACGCTTGGTTTTCCATTGGGGCGGGCAGCTTTTTGAAAAGCAGCGTATATTTTTTTATAATCATGTCCACCTCGTTTAATCGTTCTGATTTCTTCATCACTCAAAGAATGCATCAACTCTGCTAATTCTGGGCTGTCTTTCACCCAATGTTCTCGTACTTTATCTCCATCCAAAACGGAATATAATTGATAATCTCCGTCCAAAGCAGCCTCCATTCTGTTGACCAAAATGCCCTTATGGTCTCTTTCTAAAAGCGCATCCCATTCACTTCCCCATATTACTTTGGTCACATTCCAACCCGCCCCTAAAAAACTGCGTTCTAATTCTTGAATAATTTTTCCATTGCCTCGTACTGGTCCATCTAATCGCTGTAAATTGCAATTTACTACCAGAATTAAGTTGTCTAATTGTTCTCTTACAGCAATGTTTAAGGTCCCTAATGTTTCAGGCTCATCCATTTCACCGTCCCCTACAAAAGTCCAAATTTTGCCTCCTTTTTTAGGTTTCAAGCCTCTGTTCTCTAAATACTTTTGAAATCTTGCTTGATAAATAGCACTTACTCCAACTAAACCCATAGACGCAGAAGGAATTTCCCAAAACCAAGGCATTCTTCTTGGGTGAGGGTAGGAGGGAAGTCCGCCTCCAGTTTGTAATTCCTGTCTAAAGTTTTTGACTTGTTGTTCCGTCAATCTTCCTTCCAATAATGCTCTAGCATAAATCCCAGGAGAGGCATGCGGTTGGAACGCCACCAAATCCCCACCATAAGTAGCTGATTTTTTTTGAAAAAAATGATTCATCCCAACCTCGTACATACTGGCAGCAGAGGCATAGGTGGCAATATGCCCGCCTAAACCTTTTCCACTATCGTAAGCCTGTAAAACCATAGCCATCGCATTCCACCGATTGATATTTTCAATTTTCAATTCAAGTGGGGTATTACCAGGATAAGGTGGTTGGTGCTTAACATTAATGGTATTGATATAAGGAGAATTTAATGCTTCTCCTGCAAGTCTTACCCCTTTTCGAATAGCAAAAGCTCTTAATTGGTGGATTAAATTCGCAGCTTCTTCGGCTCCTTTTTCTGCGATGACATCGGATAGCGCTGTCCTCCATTCTTCCAATTCTAATTGCCAATCTTGGTCGGATATTTTATTCATATTATACGGATTAATCGTTTAAATATTCTCCTGTTTCTATAGTCTTAAAAACAACAATAAACGTTCAATAAATAGACGTATTTATAGTGTCATTTGATAAATAGAATTGATAATTAGCGGTCATTAAAAGTTATTTAAATTAGTATTTATGTTTTTCAATAAGGAGTATTTTCCTTGAGGAAGTTTGACGCGGGTTTATATGGTAAAGGTAAGGAGTATAGGAATGAATACTAAATTTTTAATTTAAAGGTTTAAATATTCCCGTTTTTAATAAAAAAATAGGAAATTAGCGTTTTATTTTTATGTTTTAAAAACCCAAAAAGGAAAAATTCCTATGACTAAATTAGACGCAACGGATAAAAGATTATTAGAAATGTTACAAGCCGATTCTAAAATCAATATAAAAGAGATTGCAGCTAAGTTAAAAATCACGAAAACCCCTATCTATGAAAGAATCAAACGGTATGAAAGAGAAGGCATTATCAAGAATTATGTCGCTATACTTGATAGAGAAAAAATACCTTCCTCTATGGTCTTTTTCTGTTCGGTTTCTTTAGAAAGCCAGAAGTTGGAAGAAATCCAAAAATTCAATGATGCTATTGCGAAAATCCCAGAAGTAATAGAATGTTATTTGATGGTCGGTAGTAATGATTTTTTATTAAAAGTGGTGGTAAAAGACCTGAAATCTTACCATCATTTTTCTGCTGGAACAATTGCTGCGCTACCAAATATTGGGCAAATCATTAGTACTGTAGTATTAAAAGAAGTTAAAAGTTCGACTGTTTTTCCTATTTAGAAATATCAAGTTTTTATCAAGGAAACACTAATCAACGGGAGTTTTGGATAATACTAATTGGTAATCAATCGAATTACCAGTAGCTGGCACATTCATATAAGACTCAGTATAGATTGCTTTTACGCCTGCCTAGCCAGGACCTCTATTATAGTTAACTTCGGCAATCAAGGCATCTCCGATGTCCTAAGTTTGCAGACTGTCGATTTTTTAAGAATCTTTCTTAAAACTAATATCTTTACTTATTTTAATCAGATTTAATCTACGAATCGCCCATAAGTGTATAAGTAGGCAGAAAAGGAACTATTTCTGCTCTTCTTATACAGTAAGGGGGCATTCTTATATTATTTACAAATCAAAGAGTTGCTTCTTCTAACTTGCGGACATTATTGGGTAGGTTATTTAATTCCTCCTCCCATAATCTACTGATGCTGTAAGAAATCACCCAATTATTAAATCTTTTTCTGAAAGGTAACTAGCATTTCAAGATGTTAGTTATCTCTTCCATAAAGTAGTAGTAGGTATGAGACTGTCCATCAACACTAAAAAAATCATACGGGTCTAGTTTATTTTTCCTTCATTTAAATGGAATTAAATTTAAAAATAAATGTTATGAAAAATTTAATCATCAAATTTATCTTCTTTTTTACTATATCGTTGCTTTTATCACCAAATATTGGAAAGGCACAAAAAGATTTAAAACCTATTGTTTCTATTGAAAAAGTAGATGAATTATTTAAAAACTGGGATAATCTTAAGAAACCTGGTATCGCCGTTGGTATAGTTAGCAATGGGGAAATCGTTCATACCAAAGGGTATGGGCTTGCTAATTTAGAATTCGACATTCCTAATACAGCAGAAACAAGGTTCTATATCGGTGAATTATCCAATCAATTTACAGTTTTGGCTATTTTATTATTAGAGTCCCAAAACAAACTTTCCTTACAAGAGGATATTCGAAAATACTTACCCGTACTTCCCGATTTAGGTAAATTAGTCGCCATAGAAGACCTAATTCATCATACAAGTGGAATTCGAGATATGGCTATAGCAAAAGCATTATCAGGTTGGAAAAATAGCGATGCAGTTTCTGAAGAACAAGCTATTCAGTTGTTCGTCAATCAACAAAAATTGAATTACGAGCCTGGAAAAAAGCAGCAGAAAAATATTTCAAGTTTTTTATTATTAGAAAAAATAATAGCCAAGGCATCAGGCACATCCTATACCGAGTATATTAAAAAAAACATCCTCGATCCCCTTCAAATGACAAACACTTTTTTTGATACTGCATCAGGAACAATCATCAAAAATAAAGCAACTGGTTATTATCCAAAGGGAGATGGATTTATTGCAGGCACATTGAATCAAATGGAATTGAACAATACCAATGTCTATTCTACAGTAGGAGATATGTGCCGTTGGTTACTGAACTATTACCACCCAAAAGTAGGTAATACCTCCTTGATAAAAAGATTTTCAGCATTAACTACTCTGAATGGAAAACCAGTAGAAGAAAGAAACTTTAGCTTCTATGTTAATCAATTTCATCATTGGAATTATTATGGTACAAAAAAATTATCTCATACTAGTATAGAAGGCGGTTATGCTTGTAAGATTATTCATTTTCCAGATCAAAATATGGCTGCCGTAGTCCTAGGAAATGGAGGAACGTATGATGATGAAATAGCTAATGATGACATGGCCACTATGTCGGCCGAATTATATGTAGAAAAGTATTTCGATAAATCTACCTCTTCTGGACTTGTAAAAGTGGAAGGCATAAATATGGATACTAAAATTTTAGAAAGCTTTACGGGAAATTATTGGGAACCTACTGGGTTCAATAGTAGGGCCATTTACCTAAAAAATGATACCCTAATGTATTCTAGAGGTTATAATGAAAGTCCAATTATTCCGATTGGAAAAAACAAATTTCAGATGCTTACCTATAGCAATGTTTATGTTACATTTGAAAATAGAAATAATAAAAAGAGTATGCTGGTAGAAGTGGAAGGAGTCGGAGAATTCGAACATATTGCTTATCAAAAAGATGCTCCGTGGACAAAGAATTTAGAGGCATATACAGGCGTTTATTTTTGTCAAGAATTAAAAAAAACTTACCATATTGCTAGGAAGGATAACAAACTTATTATCAATAATCTCCGAATAGGAGCAATTGAATTCACCCCAATCCTAAAAGATGTCTTTATGGGAAATCGTCGCTATTTTAATGAATTGAAATTTAGTATAAATAATAAAGGGATTAATGGGTTTCAATTAGCTACTTCTAGTGGAGATAAATTTTGGTTTGAAAGAACCCCTATGGTTATTGCTAGGCAGACTAAATTGAATTAGTATAGAAAATTCAAGTATCAAACTCCAGTTCAAAATATATAAAATTTTGACAATCAGATTTTTATGTTTTGAACTGGAACTTTTTTAATAAAATCACTCTACTGCAAGACTTCTAACAAATCCACTCCAAACTGCCGAAACAAATGTATCATATCCACAAATACCCAATTCTCAATATATACTTCGCCCTCCCGTTTCCACCAATCTAAGCCATTGAAATCGATAGGCTTTCCAGTAGCAGGAACATTCATATAAGTGCCCGTATGCGTCGCTTTCACGCCTGCCCAACCAGGTCCGCCACTATAATTCCCTTCAGCAATCAAGGCATCTAAATCTTGCACTTGTCTATCAGGATAAGCGACTAACCAAGGTTGCTGATGTAAATCTTCAAATTCTTTAAAACTCAAACAAGCACCAATTCCACCTGGACCATACCATTTAACATTGGGATGAAAATAATCTGCCATGCCCATGCTTTTTAAATTAGACTCATCAAAAGCATTTAACCCATTAAAAATAAATTGCCAAATATGGTCGAGACTATACCTAGAGGTTTTTACATCTTGTGCAGTTTGTAACACCCCATCCTTAGCGGCAGGTGCTGGATAGAGATTGTCTTTCCCTTTGCTAGGAGGCAATACAGAAATGCCGACTTGCTGCATTAAATCAATTAAATCCAATTGAAAATAGACTTCCGTGATTTTTCCATTTTCTACTTTACAAAACTCACCCCAACGGATTTTTACCTTTTTACCATTCGCAGGAATGGTCAAATAATCTTTCGTAAAAGTGGCATTAAAATACCCTGTTCCACTTACCCAATAATGCCCGTCTTTAGAAATATCGCCATCAATACGTCCATTGGAGATACCGCCCATAAAAATATGGGTTTCTCTTTCTAGGTCTGGAAAGGCTGCTCGAAAGGGTTTCCAGAAAAATTCGGTAAAGGCATAGTTGCCAGATAGATTATTGATGGGGTCAAAGCCAAACCATTTTACATCCGAGGACATCGTTGTTTTGGCTGATTTTTCGTAATCTGTAGGTTGACCGTTGTCTAAGGTTTGCCAGAAATTCCAAACGAGGTCTTTATTTTGTTGATTTAATTTGCTATTCATATTGTTGAGGTAACACAACTCTCTGAGTTGTGAGGTGACTGTCGATAGCACAACTCAGAGAGTCGTGTTACGTTTCAATAAATTAATACTCACCGTCCCCAATTCAGAATTTGGAAACTTTGTGAAATGTTTTTCTACCCGAAACAAACCAGCTTCGACCGCTACTTTATTAAACACTTCGATTTCTACAATAAATTGGTCAGAGAAACCATGGGTCGCATCATAGGCAGTTGCTGCTGTTTTGCCTAAATTTTGTGCGGTGATAGATGGAGAAATGGTATGCAATTCAATGACCAAGAGACCAAAACGTTGCACATAAGGCGACCATTTTTGTAAATGTTCTTTTAAGTTGTCTTCTACCAAAGCGTTAGATAACCTCTTTCCTCGAAAGGCATAAGCCCCTGTTGAATTACTTTTTCGATTAGGAGTTATTGCTGTTGGTTCGCTCCAAATTCGATTATGGTCTAGAAAGGTTCTAACATTTAATAAATCGCCTAATTGAATACCATAATTTTCTTGTAAATCGTCTGCTAATAAATCAGGTCTACCAATGTCTCCAAAAATGATTTTTGCCCAAATATCCGCTTGAATGATATTGCCTCTGGTTACTTTTAAAGCCGCCTTATTATAGTCTGCTCCCACTAAAAAAAGTGGATGTTCTTCTAACATTTGCCCTCTCAACGTGCGATTTTCAATCACCTCAAACAGGTGAATTAAGAAAGCGCCATTGCCACAACCCATATCTAGAATTCCTTTTGGTTGTTCTTCGATGGGTTTATTAAAAAGGTCAATAATAATTTTATCTATTACTTTAAAATACGCCGAATGCGCGCCTCCGCTGCCCCAAACATTCATGGCTCGGTCAACATGGATTTCGGTCGCCCCTGCGGGTAAATTCCAAAAAATAGATGGGTCACCGAAAATCAACTCTTTGACTCTTCTAAACATAGGAATATAGGAAACAGTCACGCCATAAGCACTCGCTCTTTTGGCATAAAAAAAACCTTTTGGGGTAAAGCTATACGTGTTATTTTTCTTAGTAAACCATCCTAAGAAAGTGAAAAAATCTAATAGCTTTCCAAAGCTTTCTCCATCCTTGTGAAATTCCTCTGGCATAAAAGATGCCTCCATAAAATACTTGTGAAACATGCCGCCCATACCTAAAGCGACTACGGAAGGACCAACTATATGTCCTTCAATATGTTTTAAGACTTGTTGCTGAATTTCCCGTTCAACACCTTCTTTTGAAAAAACAATCCCATAATTTTGTTTGTACTTTTTAACTATTTTTTCTAAGGCTAAGAAAGGAGCTTTTTCAAACTTTCGTTGATGGAATTTTCCTGAAAGTTGTATTAAATCAACGACATCTTTAAACAAGGGAATTAGACCAAAAGCAATCGCACTTTTTTTGTTAGTGTACACCCAAATATCGTTTTCTTCTACAATTTTGTAATCCAACCAACCTTGTGCTGCCAAAACCCTCAAGGCTACATTTAGATAGCCTTCATTGGCTTTGAATGCCTTACTTAGTTCTTGAAGCGCTACTTTTTCCTTTTTTAAAATATAAGTTAAGACGCCTTCTTCGTGCAAAGTGTATGCTGTTGGCGCAGTTACAATACCATCCAAATGTCTAAATAGGTCTGCTCTTAAATTACTTTTTTCGGCTTTTGTCATAGTGATAACTCTTAATTTATGCGTAAATTTTCAATACCTAGTCTTTCAATTTTAGAAAATTGTACGGGCAATCCCTTGTGGTTGCCCCTGTTCGGGCACAAAAGGGCAACCACAAGGGATTGCCCGTACAGAATTCCTGATTGATTAACACTATGGCAAAATAACAGGAATATTATAAGCCAACCCACCTTCGGAAGTTTCTTTATATTTTTTATTCATGGCTAATGCAGTATCCCACATGGTCTTCACGACGGTATCAAATTGTACAATAGCATCATCTGGGTCACTAGATAAAGCTAAATTACTGGCAGTAATCGCCTTGATAGCACCCATAGAATTTCTTTCTATACAAGGTATTTGGACTAATCCACCAATAGGGTCGCAAGTCAAACCAAGGTGATGTTCCATGGCGATTTCGGCTGCCATTAATACTTGTTTGGGGGTACCGCCTTGCACTTCTGTCAAACCTGCTGCTGCCATCGCAGAAGAAACGCCAATCTCTGCTTGACAACCACCGACTGCAGCTGAAATAGTTGCGCCTTTTTTAAACAAGCAACCAACTTCCCCTGCTGTTAGAAAGAATTTTTGAATATCGGACATTCCTTTATTTTTGCAAAATGCTAAATGGTATAATAGGACCGCAGGAATAACACCTGCTGCACCATTAGTAGGAGACGTGACGACTCTGCCTAAGGCTGCATTTTCCTCGTTAACCGCCATGGCAAAACAACTCACAAATTTGTTAATCGTCGTAAAATCTTTAGGCTGTTGCCATATAGCTGCCAACCATTGTTGCGGTGTATCGAAATGGTCAGCTTTTAGCAAACTATCTGCTAATTTTTTAGCTCGTCTTTTTACATTTAAACCGCCTGGTAAAATACCCGTAGTCCGACAACCTTTAAAGACAGATGCTAACATGGTCTGATAAATAGATTCAATTTTAGCAGCAACTTCAGTTGATGTACGAAAGTGAATTTCATTCTCCAAAACAATTGCTGAAATAGATAAATTGTTTTCCTCTGTATATTGTAAGAGGTCTTTTCCTTTATCAATAGGGTAGGGTAATTTAATTGTAGATTGAGCCTGATTGTTAGCCCCTTTCTTTTCAATAAAACCTCCCCCTACGGAATAGTAGGTTGTTTTATGCACTCGTTTTTTAGCTTTAAAAGCTTTAAACGTTAGCGTATTAGGATGTGCTTTTTTACTTGTTTTATTAAAAAATATATGTTTGTTAGGCGTAAAAATGATAGTTTTTTGATTGATACAAATTTGCTCGGCATCTCTAATTTTAAAAAGATAATCGCTGATGTTTTCGGTTGGAACGGTTGTAGGGTCGTGACCTTCTAAACCTAGTTGTACCGCAGTATCGGTAGCATGACCTTTACCCGTTTTAGAAAGAGAACCATATAAATGCACTTCTACCTCATCATAGTCTTTGTCTTTTAACGCTGTTGCAAAATCCAATGCTGCCTTCCACGGGCCTAAGGTGTGGGAACTTGAAGGACCAACTCCAATTTTAAAAATATCAAAAATACTTAGTCTTTCCATGATAATTGATGTAAGACAACTCTCTGAGTTGTGATTTAAATGAAAAGCGACACAACTCGGAGAGTTATGTTACTTTTAAGCGACTAATTGCTCGTAAGCGGCTGCATCCATTAAGAATTCTAATTCTTTTGTATTGGATATTTCAATTTTTATCATCCATCCTTCACCGTAAGGGTCGGTATTCACCAATTCTGCGTCATCTTCCAGTTTTTCATTGATTTCTATAATCTTCCCAGAAATTGGCATATACAAATCAGAAACTGTCTTGACCGCCTCTACAGAACCAAAAACGTCCCCAATGTCTATAGAAACATTGACTAATTCTAATTCTACATAGACAATCTCACCTAGTTCACTTTGTGCAAAGTCAGTCACCCCAACTGCCGCAATGTTACCTGTTATTTTGACCCATTCGTGGTCTTTGGTGTATTTTAATTCTTTTGGAAAATTTATTTTATATGGTTTTGTTACGTTCGATTAATTTGTCTCATTCGCTCTAAGACATTCAAGCCTTGTGCGTTTAAATAATGAAGAATATCAATATAGACCCAGTTTTCTGCTAATTTATCTCCTTCTCGACGGTAGATATCGACCACTCGCATTGGTGCATTCGTATCATTAGCAGTCATGCCTAAAAAGCCACCTGAATTTTTATTATTTAAGTTGGGCCAACCAAAAAAGCCACAGTAATTGCCTTCTGCAAAGCGAGCAATGTGTCCATTAAAGACTTTGCTATGCAGGTTATCTCTAAAGGGATATTGGTGTTGTTGCTGATACCGTCGGATGGTATAGGATGCGCCGATGCCAAAAGGCCCATACCAAATCATGTCCTCGTTCCAAGTTTTAGCTAATAATTCGGGGGGGCATTTTTTTGCTCCATCTACATTTAAAGAGGTTAAATCGGCTATCATTTTATTAAGGACTTTCATGGTCTTTTTTGCCCCTTTAGGATGTTGTTTTTCATATTGCAAACCGTCGTGTGTTCGTGGTCCAGGGTATAAAAATGCTGCACCCGTCATTGGTGGTAGGGGGTAATGTCCTGCTTGGTGCATCACACTTATGATGTCACAAAAAAGCGCAGTTTCCGCAATTTTGCCTTCAGGTGTCACTCTATGAAATTCGGCATAGCGCAAAAATGCCATCTTACCTGTGGAGGGGATTCCTAACCAATTATTATCAAATAGGCCTAAAAAATTACCCACATTAACCACCCATTGCGATGCTCCATCATCACAATCATTTGCTCCAGCGAAAAATATATCTACTCGCCTTTGAATAGGGGAGAAGGCTTTGCGGAAGGGTTTCCAAAACGATTTTATGACATCCTTCGCGCCATGCTGCTCATAGAAAGGATGCATGCCTCGCCAATGGTAATCTTTGGTCGTATATTTTTTTAAGACTTTGGTTAAGTCTTTATCGCTTGCTTTGTCGAAATCTTGAATATAATTTCGGACAATTGACTTTGCTTTTTGGAAATTTTTCATTTTGTGTTACGTTAGTGGCCTTCCTCCATCAACAGGAAAAATACATCCTGTAGAAAAAGTGAAATGCTCAATAATCCCAATTAATGCCTTTCCCACATCACTTGCGGCTGCAATTCTTGCTAAAGGTGTTTTATCCTTTTGTTCTTGAATATAACTGGCAGGTGATTTTTTGGCATATTCCCCCATCACCCAACCTGGAGACAATGATACCACTCTTATTTGAGGTGCTAAAGCCCGACCTAAGGAGCGAGTCATAGAGTCCATTGCTGCTTTGGAGGCACAATAGGCAACATTACTCCCCACTCCTGTTCGGGCTGCAATAGAGGATATATTTACAATAATTGAATTTTCTCCTTTTAAAAGAAGGGGCTTAAAAGCTCGAATACAAGCAAAAGCCCCTCTAAAGTTGACTTGCATAATTCTATCTATCCAGTCATCTTCCAAACCATCCAAATCATCGTGTGGAATGGGTTTGGTCATACCTGAATTGTTGACTAAGACATCCAATCTACCATATACTCGCTCTACATATTCTGCCATTTCTTTTAAATCGGTACTATTGGTAACGGACGCTTTGGTAATTACATGTCCTTCGCCTTTTAAACTCTTCAAGGTTGCTGCGGCTTTCTCTTTATTGGAGTTGTAATTGACGATAACTTGATAATCAGCTGATGCCAAATGTCTGCACAATTCAGACCCGATGCCGCCACTACCTCCTGTTACTAAGGCTACTTTTTTGGTGTTCATATCTTTATTTTTTCTTGTAGGTTTTGTTGTATGGGCAATGCCTTGTGCTTGCCCTTTTGCGCTAGAACTGGGGCAAGCACAAGGCATTGCCCATACTTGGTCTCTTTTTAGACTCTAAACAAATCAACCCTTCTTCCCTTAACACCTGGCTTTACCGCAAACAAAGCCCCACCATTTGTATCTCCTTCCTTTGCACCACTAGTAATATAAAGCGTATCCAAATCTTCTCCTCCAAAAGTACAGCATGTCGTACATTGAGCAGGAACATCAATTTGTGCTAATTTCTCCCCTGTTTTAGAATCAAAACAGACCACCTTTCCACCCAAATAAAAAGCCACCCAAAGATTATCATTTTCATCGATGGTCATACCATCAGGTAAATCGGATTCGAATGCTTTGAAAATCTGTCGATTGGAAATTTCTCCTGTTGTATTATTGTAATCAAAAGACCACATTTTAAAATGCCGAGTATCAATGTAAAATAGTCTATCTGCTGCTTTTGTCCATGCCAGACCATTAGAAACAATTGCATTAGGAACTATCTTTTTTACGACTAAATCGCTGCCTATTCTATATAAACTACCTACTTCTGTTCTAGGTGGATTCATCGCCATTGTTCCTGCCCAAAATCGACCAGCAGGGTCGCATTTCCCATCATTAAATCTATTGAGTGGTAAATCACTTTCTGGGTCGGAAATAGGCGTTAATTGATTATTCTTAGGATTATAAAAGGCAAATCCATGTTGCATGGCTAATAATAAATCGCCATTATCGCAGGGGGCTGCTGCGCCCACCATTTGGTCAAATTTAAACGTCCAACTGGATTTATCTTTTGGTTTATAATTGTGGATTAATCCGTTGGGGATATCTACCCATCTTAATAGGTTACTTCTATAATCCCAAACTGGACCTTCGCCTAGTTTCGTACCTTCGATGTGTTGTATTATATCTACTTTCATGGTATGAATTATTATGGTTGAGCAACTCGGAGAGTCAGGTTATTTTTTGGACTGCACAACTCGGAGAGTTGTGTTACGGTTCTTTAGAAAGTCAATAAAAACAAAAAGGTTAAGACAAAAAAGCCCAATAAATAATAACTCACTCTATCCAATTTACCAGGCACGACCCACCAACCATTTTCTTTTTCGGGCAAACCTTCTGCCTTAAATTTAGCTTGTAGCCCAGGAACAGAATAAGGCGACCATTCTGCTTGACGACCATCTAGTAGGATGCTGGCAGCAATGGAAACGACTATATTCACCCCACCACCGATTACGGCATACCAAGGCCAAGCAACAGTTGTTTGAGTAGCGACGTAGGCTAATGCCACAAAACCAGCAACTACACCAACTAGCAATCCTCTTTGGGTCGTATGCTTTGAATAAAAACCTAAGCCATACATACTTAATTTAGCGCCAACAAAATAGGAACCTACTTTGGTTAATAATTCTAGTATAGAACCCGTTGAACTAGAGAAAGCAATCGCAGGAATAATTATCATACCCGCCCAAAAAATAGTAGACAATCGGGCTATTTTTAAATAGTGTTGTGGCGTTTCGTTCGGTTTATAATATTTTTGATAGAATCCTTCTGTTGAAATAGTGGCAAAAGAATTCAAAGCCGAGGACAAACTGGACATACTTGCTGCTAAAACAGCAGCTGCAATGATACCAATAAAGCCAGGGAATCCTTCTTTTTCGGCAAATTCTAACATGATGGTATTATCATTATCGAATTGTCTGCCTTCATAATATTGGTAAAATAATACGCCTATAAAGATGAACATGAAATAAATGAAGAAGGCAGCAAAACCCATCAAGGCTAAGGATTTTTTGGCATCTCCCATATTTTTTGCGCCCAAGGTTCTTTGCATCATCATTTGGTTCGCTCCATAAACCGTAACGTGGTAAATGGACATGGCGAAAATACCTGCCCAAACGGTTGTTGTGCGAGAAAAATCCATATCCCAAACCAATGGATTGATTTTGTCTTGTGTTCTTAAACTGGCAATGGTTTCGCTTAGCGGTTCCGTCATTTGCGAAAGCAGCATATACAAAACGATAATTCCTCCTCCAACGAAAATAAATGATTGCAGCACATCCGTCCAAATTACAGCCGTCATCCCACCTAAAGAGGTATAGATTAGGGTAATAATGCTAACGATTATAATACTTTGAATTACGCCGACCCCTGTAATATAACTTATTACCAAAGCCGAACCATACAAAACGGCTGCGGAAGATAGTAATTGAGTCATTATAAAAATAAGCGCAATGACCGTTCGAGAGGCTTTCCCAAAGCGTTTTTCTTGATATTCATAAATGGAAACAACCCCACTTTGCATAAAAAAAGGGAGAAAAAAGGACATGACCAATATAATCACCAAAGGGTAATTAAGGTGAATGGCAATGACAGATAAACCTTCTTTATAAGACCAAGCAGGCGCACCCAAAAAGGTCATTGCACTTACATAGGTAGCCAGTACGGAAATACCAATAGCCCACCAAGGTGTGGTTTTTCGACCTATATAAAAATCTTCTGCGGTGGTTACTTTTTTGGACAATACAAAACCTAGTAGTAAATTAGCAGCTAAGTAGATGAAGATGATTGACCAGTTGAGAATGCCTATTTCGCCCATGTTTTCTCGTTTTGTTTTATATGCATTTTTGACGCTGAGAGACGCTGTTTGAAATTATGAATTATTATGTTTTCTTATCAAGCAATAGTCCGTGCAATTTTTTAGGTAAAAAAACTTGACAAAAATAAAAAAAGCCG
>JAFMDF010000390.1 GCA_017857395.1 Bacteroidota bacterium
CCAATGACCCAATGACTTGGAAAGTTCGAGGAAATATTCATTTATTGGCAACTAGATATAACCAAGCTATCGCTGATTTTACAAAAGCTATTGATTTAGATAGTGAATTGGGGGTTGCGTATTTTAATCGAGGAGTCGCCCATTTGTTAAATTACAATCCAATGACGGCTTGTGTTGATTTTGAGCGAAGTGCTAGTCAAGGATATGAACGAGCATTGGATAAACAAAGCTATTTCTGTAGTAACTAAGATAAAGTAAGATTATCTATCCCAAGGTGATTTCAAAGATACACTTTGCTCATAGATTATTTTTGAATTACCTCGGTTTTTTAGTCAATAGGAAAATATAAAACTGAGTAACATTTTTTCATCCGATTTTAGCACTAATTAAGTAGGCTAAGGAGACCTTGGCCTACTCTTTTTAAAAAAATAAAATGAAATTTTATTCTAGGAAATTAATCAAGCCAGGTGACTTAAATGCTAATAATACCTTATTTGGTGGGCAGTTATTAAAGTGGATTGACGAAGAGGCGGGAATTTATGCCATGACAAAACTGAACAATCATCGGGTGGTCACAAAATATATGTCAGAGATAAACTTTATCAGTACAGCCAAACAAGCGGATGTTATTGAGCTGGGATTAGCTTTTGTTGCTATTGGGACAACATCCATTACATTTCGGTGTGAGGTTCGTAATTTATTTACGAAGAAGACTATTATCTCAATTGATAAAATTGTCTTTGTAAATGTGAATGAATCAGGACAGCCTATTCCACATCATCAAACTATACAGAACATAAAAAATACTAGTAAAGTCATTCCCTTGGAAAATAGACAATTAGTTATTGAGAGCTGATAACTCCCTAAAGCATCAAGCAGAAATTGTTGCTTAGCAAAACACCATCAATTAGCAGACTATCATTATTGCAAATAAATATCAAACTCACAAATCACGTCGGGTGATTTTCAATAGGAAACAAGCCGATGATTTTGGCTTGTTTCTTTTAAAAAAATTCAACCATGCAAGTTATCATTAGAAATGTAGCACAAGTACCAAATAAGTATGCGAGGTTATTGAAATGGAAGATGTACAATCTCGCAGAAAAATTTAAAGATTTGCTTTATATCGAAGCGTTTATTAATGCTGAGGGAAAAAAGCCAAAAGAGTATAAATTAAAACTAAGGTTAGGTATTACTGGCCATGATATAATCATCACTAGAAAATCCAATAATTTGGAAAAATGTATTCACCAAATAGAAAACAAGGCACATATTCAATTAGTCAATTCAAAAGAAAAAGTACTTTGGTAAAAAACATTGTTTTTTAGTTGATACTGAATAAATAAATTGAGTTGATATATTTTCTGAATAATCAAAAATCAATATTATGAAAAAAACAACGCTCTATTCTTTAGGAATGATAGCAGTAGCAGTAATGCTTTATTGTATTCATTTATCTATCGACAACTTTTCTCTCCAAGTAAAGATAGGTTTTATGAGTAAAATCTTACTAATTGTGGGGATAATTGGCTTATGGCTATTTGGTATTCCTGATACCATTAAGAAAAAAGAAACTCCAATAAATTGATGATTATCTTAAAATTATAAAATTTGGGCTATGATATTATCAACGAATAAAACGCTCTTGGAGGACATTAAGGCCGCAAAAGAAGCAGGCTATACCGAAGATTTTATGTATCAAAATGACCTACTAATTGGTAGGAATAATAAAAAGAAATATACTCAAGCTGACTGTACACTTATTGAGTCTTGTAGGCATGAAGGGATGAGCGACCCTTCGGATGCATCCATTTTGTTTCTAATCGAATGTAAAGATGGCGTTAAAGGTTGTCTAAGTAGTGGTTATGGCATTGGGGCAGATGCAGATTTAATCCAGTTTGTTCTTGGTATAAAGAAAGAAAAAAAAGACCGCTAAATAATTTTTTGGTAGTCGAAGGAATAGTTTATTAGATCGTCTCTATGGTTTAATCACAACGACCTAAGCGAGTACTCCTAACTCTTTAATAATTAAATCTCCAACTTGTTTACCGACTTTTATAGCAGCATTAATTGACCCATTTAATTGAAAATCCCCACACATGTAGAGGCCTTTTCTTATTTTTAGTTGCTGTGTAGGAATTTGATGCTGTACTTTTTGTTGATTGGGCAGGGCATAATGAATTTGTCTAGTATGCAAATGTTGCCATTCTTCACTTGCCTTACCAAACCAAGTACTCAATTCATTTCGAACCATTTTTACAAGTTCTGAGCTTGATAGGTCGTTTTTACCAATGGCAGAGATTGAAACCAGATATTTATCTGCTGGTGCATAACTAGGTGCAACTTTGTTAATCGTGCAGATATTATTAGCGATACGTTTTTTATTTGTATTTAAGGCAATTAAAGGTGGCCGAATCGGTGCTTCTTGAGTTATAAAATGAAAATGAGTAGTACTTTGATGCGAGGTTTTTACTTTAGTTAATCCTTTAACTATTCCGGTAGCTTCAGTTGCTACCACAATATTTGGTGCCTCAAAAGAAGAACCATCTTCTAAATATACTTTCTGGCCCAAAATTTTGTTGACTACTGCATTACAAATAATCGATTTTTGCGGCAATGCTTTTGCCAACTGTTTTGGTATTTCCTCCATTCCTAAATCTGGAATCGCGGTATCTCCTTCACTAAACATTTTAAAGACAAAATCAAACATTCTACGGCTGGTAGCTAATTCTTTTTCTAAAAATATTCCTGCAAAAAAAGGAGCAAAAAACCGATTAATCATAAAGGAACTAAAACCATATTCTTCCTTCAAAGCAATAATAGTAGGCTTTTCTTGCTGTTGAAAAATTTGTTTAATCGTCATTCCTGCTAAACGATTTCTAAGTTTCAGAATCCGTAATTTATCTACTAAGCTTCCAGCATTAGAAAATAGGGTAGGGAATAAAATTGTCCAGTCTCGAATTGGGTCACCAATCCTATCCCTTTTACCATCTGGGTATAATAATAATGCACCTGGGCTAAAGGGTTTTAATGCTAAGGCCGAGTAATCCAATTCGTGCTTCGCCATTGGATAAGCGGTTAACAATACTTGGAAACCATGGTCAAGTCGGTAACCGTCAATTATATCTGTTTTGACTCGTCCGCCAACCCTATCCGTTTTTTCTAATAGTAAGAAGTCAACTCCTTGTTGATGTAGTTGACGAGCAACGGATAAACCTGTTAATCCACCTCCAATAATAATAGCTGTTGGCATACGTTCCGATAATTTAAGCCCTTACCCTTATATCAGCAACATCCCTGTATCGCTTACTTATCATATCCTTTAACTCTTTTCTAGCAAAGAAAATTCTACTCTTTATCGTGCCTAGTGGTAATTCTAAATAATCAGATATTTCTTGGTATTTATAGCCCGCATAATGCATCATAAAGGGAACTTTGATGTTTTCGTCTAGACTTTGAATCATCCCTTTAATTTCTGCAGTCATAATATTAGAATCTGCCTGATTAGCGACCACTACATTCCCAGAATTGATATAATAATCATTATCCGTAGAATCCATGATAGTGTTCGCCTTTACTTTTTTTCTGTAACCATTGATGAAGATATTCTTCATAATAGTGAACAACCATGCCTTAAAATTAGTCCCTGGTCTAAACTTTTCTCGATTCTTTATTGCCCGAAAGGCAGTTTCTTGATAAAGGTCTTTTGCATCGTCCATACTCTTCGTCAAATTGTAGGCAAAAGAATTAAGTACTGGGGTAAGCTTGTAAAACTTGTTATTGAATTCTAAAGCTGTCATGATTAGATAGTTTTTTTAATTATTTCTTTTTGTTTAACAAATTTACTAAAAAATTAAACAAAAAACAATGTTATAACGTTATTTATTTGTCATTAGGAATTAGAAAAAATTATAAAATGCTGATTATAAGTTTTTTATGCTCGAAAAATAAAAATTAAGTAAATTTTAAAAACGTTTAACATTTATTCAAAAATAGTTAAACAAAACTATTATTCTCTAATTCCTGCTTAAAGATATAAACCATAAAAAATGAAAAATAGAAGAATTGATAAGTCGGTAATTGACAAAATAGATAAATACCTGAACGGAGAATTAAATAAAGAAGAGGCTAATTTATTTCGAGTCGAAATAGCAAATAGCCCTACACTAAAAAACATATTAATTAACTACAAAATTGCTAATGATGCCATTGAGTTATTGGTTGAAGACCATACTCGTGCCTTATTAAATTAGTTTAACCTGAATTTTAAAAAAGTATTTTCCTATGAAATCATTGATATTCAAAATCATGATAGTGTTTAGCCTAGCTCAATTTTCAACACTATCTGTTCTACACGCGAATAGCCAAGATTCTTTGAAACTTGGACCTACAGAAAAAGCAACCATTTTTCAAGACATTCAAGCGACTGATTTGAAGTCTATCACTATCCAAACATCTTTAGATTCTATTTTCTTAAATAGAAAAAACAATAACACCTACGCTGGAATTTTTATTTACACTAACAAATTAGGGAAAAAAGTAGAAAGAACCATCAAATTGGAGGCTAGAGGTAAATCAAGAAGGCTATATTGTGATTTTCCGCCTTTAAAAATCTCTTTTTCTGGTAAGGAACTGCTAAATGATGACTTAAGGAAAAAGCATAAGTCTATGAAACTCGTCACCCATTGTAAGGAAGGGTATGCCGCCAATCAAAATGTCTTGAAAGAATTCTTGGCTTACAGAATGTATAATGAATTGACAGAAAATAGTCTAAGGGCTCAACTATTTAAGATTACTTATCAAGATACCAATAGTGATAATTCTATAGAAGGCTATGCCATCTTGCTAGAAGACATAGATGAATTAGCAGAAAGAAGGAATAGTAAAGAGGTAGAAAGCTTTGGAAAATCATTTAATGATTTTGAAGCAGAAAATGCCAATACACTAGCCCTTTTTCAATTTATGATTGGCAATGTGGATTGGAAAATAAATACGCAAAGTAATTTGAAGTTTA
Organism: Bacteroidota bacterium; assembly: GCA_017857395.1. Taxonomy (GTDB): domain Bacteria; phylum Bacteroidota; class Bacteroidia; order Chitinophagales; family Saprospiraceae; genus JAFMDF01. The sequence goes on from JAFMDF010000390.1 coordinate 5,015, forward strand.
TCCAATCTACAATTGATAACCAATTAAAAATGATACCTTATGATTTTGACTCCTCAGGATTGGTTAATCCAGAATATGCTCGCCCGTTTAATCATTTGGGGCTCTATTCAATGAAGCAAAGGCTATTTCGTGGACAGTTCCTAAACAAAAAGGATAGAGAAAAAACAATCGCCCTTTTTAATACTAAGAAAAAACAAATTTATTCATCAGTAAAGCAATTGAAATTATTGAATATCCGTAATCGAGATACTGTTATGGCTTATTTGGATATGTTTTATGGAATTATTAATAATAAGCGCCCCTTAGATAAAGCCGTTCCACTTGGAAATCGGAAACCCGTTGTTTCCGACCCTACTGGAAGTATAAGCTTTTAGTAAAAAAAATAAGTCCGTCATTTATTAGATAAGTGTTACGTTAAATAGGTAACCTCTACGCCAGTCCAGTTAGGAGGAGTCCCGTAGAGCATAAATTTCTTATTCTTATTATAAAAAAGTTGGGCGGTATAATCTTCTGGATTCTGCTTAATTACGGCTTCGAGACACTCATCGGCTGATTTAAATTCTTTAGCGAAGTAGGCCATTACACCTTGATTAAATTGCGCTTTAGTGGCTAACTTCCTCTTTTTTATTGTTTCTTTCTCTCCATCAAAGCATTCATATATTTTTATAGCATCTTGTTTTCCTTTGACTTGTACTAAACCAAGATATCTTAAATTATAATTTTCCTTATTTTCTAAATTATTGATTATTTTATCGCTAGCAATAATAGATACACCAAAATACTTTGTTAACCTTTCTAATCTGGAAGTCGCATTAACTGTATCAGAGATAATAGCAGCATCCATTCTCTCATCATAGCCAATAATGCCCATGATTAATGGCCCTGCATGTAGTCCTATGCCCATTTTAATAGCAGTCCTATTCTTTTGTTTTCTTAGCTGATTGTATGCTATCAAATCTTTTTGCATACTAATAGCAGCGTTTAAAGTATCGTCTGCCTTTTCTGGAAAAATAGCCATTACTCCATCTCCTAAGTATTGGTTAATAAAGCCATTATTTTTTTGTATTAATGGTCCTATGCGTTGATTAAAAGCATTGACAAATTTAAAATTTTGTTTAGGGGTCATTTGCTCTGATAGACTAGTATAATCTCTAATATCAGAAAACATTACGGTAACCTGTTTTTCTACATAATCTCCTAAGGTAGCATCTAGGATATTGTTTTTTCCAAGGAATTTAAGAAAGGTTTTGATCTGGTAATTATGGGAACACAAGGGGAACACAATACCTTAGAGAAAACCTTTGGTAGTGTCACTTCTTCGGTCATGAATAAAGCCAATTGTCCACTTATTGTTGTACCAGAAAAAGCAGTAGTTCGAAAGATTAAAACCATTGCTTATGCTACGGATTTTACAGAGGCAGACCCTTTCTTTATTTGGCAATTTGGCAAATTATTAAGACCTTTTAATGCCATTATGCATATTGTGCATATTGAAAAATCCCCACCAGAAAAACGACCTTTGAAAATGGAAGATATGAAGGAATTCTTTAAAGATAACCCTTCTGGTATACGGGTGAGTTTTAACAGTATTGCTGCCAAAAGTGTTGAAACCGAGTTAAAAAAATTTGGAGAAACTTGGGAAATAGATTTAATGGTAATGACTAAGCCAAATCGAGGTTTTTTCGAGCGATTATTCCATAAAAGTATGACCAAGCGAATGGCATTTAATACAACTGTACCACTTCTAATCCTAAAAGCAGAACAATAAGATATGCTACTTTATAAAACATTAGTTTCTTTTCTGAAAGATGAAGAGTATCGAGATTTATTATTGACTACTTCGGTTGTAATTGCCTTTGGAAGTGTCATCTATCATTATTTAGAAGGATGGACTTGGATTGATTCCATTTACTTTTCCGTCATTACTTTGACAACTGTTGGTTATGGCGACCTTTCACCTCAAACAAATGGTGGAAAATTATTCACCATCTTCTATATTATCATCGGTATTGGTATCATTTTGAGTTTTATCAATTCCGTTTATAATCATTATTATGATACGAAATCAGGAGATAAGACACCTAGAAACTCCAAAGAAGAAGTACTTAGGTAAATCCCTATTTTCTAACATGAGTAAACTTAAAATCATGAAAAAATCCTAATTTTATTCATTAGGAATGATTACCGTCGCAGGTATTTGCTACTCAATCAGTTATTATAATTGATGACATTTTTAACCATGCCATTAAAAACAAAATAATGTAGGGGCAAAACAGCATACCAATATAATCTCCCCCAAATGCCATCTGGTCGAAAAGTGGCAGTTTGTTTTAATACTTGATTTCCTTCTTGTTTAACTATTGTAAATTCTAACCAAGCATCTCCAGGTAGTTTCATCTCTGCATAAAGTAGTAATCTTTTTTTCTCTTTATCTGCGACTAAGACGCGCCAAAAATCCAAAGCATCTCCCGCATACAACTCGTGAGCATGTGTTCTTCCTCTTCGTAATCCGACTCCTCCAACCATTTTATCCATATATCCTCGTACTTTCCAAAGGAAATCGCCATAATACCACCCTCTAGCTCCTCCAATCGCCCATATATTTTCTAAGACATTTCCGGTAGCCCCCTCAGGTATGATTCTCGATTTTTCATCTTTAAAGCAACCGTATTGAGGAACTTCCATATTTTCTTCTAAAGTGCGCCTATCTAAACTGCTTATAAAGCTATCTTTCCAACTAGACACAACCATATTTTGTTCAATTTTTTGAAAAGCCATTTGTACCGCTAGGTTCGCTCAAATTTTTGATTAATACATAAATTACACGAAATAATA
>JAFMDF010000391.1 GCA_017857395.1 Bacteroidota bacterium
TCAACTTATTTTTTATCCGTTACTTAGCAAACATATTTAGTACAATATCTTTCGTGCCTAAACAAAAATCATTACCAATGGACGAATTGACCATTAAAACAATCCTCAATCAAATTTTTGATATAGAAAAAAAGGTAGCGAATCAAGCACTCGAAAAAAGTATTAGTCGCAATCTTAGTCGATTAAAAGCTCCTTTTAAAGCCTTAGGTTATACTTATCACAATCCACTTGGCGAAAAATACGCCCTAACCCGTTTAGATTGTGAAGCCACAATTGCAGGGGCATCTACGGATAATTTGGTCATCATAGAAGTGATTAAACCCATCATTTATTTTCAAAAAAGTGGACAAAATCAAATTATTCAAAAAGGCATCGTTATTACAACTGCCTCGTCCTCCTAATGGAATTTTTTTTCGCTTTTAGTCGTTATTTTATTATTGACTATTAACTACTAAAACGTTATTTTACTTATTTAAATCTTAGGACTTAATTCATAATATGAAAACAACTATCAATTTTGGCATCGACTTAGGCACTACCAATTCTGCTATTGCGCAATTTGATAATGGAAAAATTACTGTTTTTAAAAATCCTATTAATTGGAAAGACACCCTTCCTTCAGTCGTTGCATTTCGCAAGAATAGAATAGTGGTTGGGGAAAAAGCTAGAGAGTTTTTGCAAAAAGACCCGCAAAATGTAGTGGGTGGATTTAAGCGTAAAATGGGTACTTCCGATACTTACCCTATTGCGGCAACGGGTGAGAAACTAAGTCCAATCGACTTATCTGCCCATATTTTAAAAGAGTTAAAAAACTTTGTCCCTGATAGTCAAAACATCCCTGCTGCGGTCATTACGATTCCTGCCTCTTTTGATACCATGCAATCTAACGCTACTAAAAAAGCAGGCTATCAGGCAGGTTTTCAACAGGTTGTTTTATTGCAAGAACCAATTGCAGCCTCTCTTACTTATGCTAATGAAACTCGAGAAGACCTTACAGATAAAAAATGGTTGGTCTATGATTTAGGAGGCGGAACTTTTGATGTGGCATTGGTGACTATTGAAGCCGAGGACATGCGAGTAATAGACCACGAAGGCAATAATTATTTAGGTGGAACAGACATTGATAAAGCCATTATTGAAAAAATAATCATTCCTTATTTAGAACGTCAAGGCACTTTTGCCAATCTTGAAAAAGAATTAAAAAGCGCAACGGGCAAATACAATCAATTATACAACCTATTATTATACAAAGCCGAAGAAGCAAAAATTTTATTAACGACTGCCAAGGAAGCAGAAATAGAATTTGAAACCGAAGACGATACAGGCACTTTATTAGATATTTATTTTACCATTTCTAGAATAGAATTAAATACCATTATTGACGAATTTATCCAACAAACAATCGATTTGATGGAACAAGTGCTCCAGAAAAATAAAGTAAAACCTAAAGATTTATCTTTTATTTTAATGATTGGTGGATCTACTTATATCCCTGCAGTTAGAGAAAAATTACAGCAGCATTTCCAAGTAAAAATAAACTGCGAGACCGACCCTACTACAGCTGTAGCCAAAGGTGCTGCTTATTATGCCGGTATGAAATTACTTCAATTGCCCGCAACAGAAAAAAATATTTCGGTAAGCCATCAGGAAACAGATTTGGACATCAAAGTAGCTTATAGCAAAGTAGCCAAAGAAGAAGAAACGGCGTTTATTGCTGAAATAAATGGGATAATAGCCAATCGTTTTTATCGCATCACTAGATTAGATGGCGGCTATGATTCGGGGTTAAAACCATTGGCTGCTTCGATTACAGAATATTTGCCTCTAGTAGAAAATGTACATAATCAATTTAGTTTTAAAGTTTATGATCATCAGAATAATGTCTTAACTACTGATGTCCCAACCATTAATATTACCCATGGCAAATTTAGTATTGATGGCCAACCTTTGCCAAATGATATTTGCCTGGAGGTCGATGCAATTGAAGAGAATACGACTTTTTTAGAACCTGTTTTTAAGAAAAACGACATTCTACCTGTCAAAAAAACAGTGATTAAAGAAGTATCTCGATTTATAGGAAAAGGTTCCACGGATGAATTGATCATTAATGTGTTAGAAGGTGGCGTAGATAATTTACCTGCCTCAAATAAAACCATAGGATTTATTAAAATAGCGGGCAAAGATTTAGAACGAGATTTAATTAAAGGCTCAGAAGTGGAATTGACTTTTGAGATTAGTGAGTCTAGAGATTTAATCGTGCAAGTTTATTTGACGCTGACAGGACAGGAATTTGAAAACGTTTTTAGCCCCTCTGAAACTCATGTAGATTTAGGGGAAATCTATCAAGAACTAAGCAACATTGAAGAAAATTTAAAGGACAAAACTCGGCAATTAGAACGACAAGAAAAGTATGAACAAGCGGGTAATCTACAGGGAATTTTGGCGCAAATAAAAGCTTTAAAAGAAAGAATCGACCAATTAGACCGTGCAGATATCACCGATGAAAAATACCAAATTGATGAAGAAAAACGGAATATTGCCAAACAAGTACATGTCCATTTTTCTCAATCGGTTTTTCGAAAGGTTTTAGAGCAGTACTATAAAATTAAATCGAATACTAGAATTGGTTTAATGCTGAGTCAGGAGGCTTTACCAGAAGATAAGGAACAATTTGAAGCCATTATTGCGAATGAAAAACAATATTTAGCGACTACTAGTGTGCCTGTTATTAAAATGAAAATTAGCCAAATAGAAGGTATTATTCAGCGAGTAAATGCTCGTCGGCAGATTACGAATACAGATATTATTAGTTTTTTTAGTTCTATGAAAAACCATCGCTATTTAGAAAAAATGAAAGCGGAGGCATTGATTATTAAAGGAGAATCTGCTTTATCCAAAGAAAATTATGGCATGCTAACAGATGTCATTAATCAATTATATCTTTTACAAAAAGCAGAAGAGAAAAATGACCCTGATACCTTTAAGCGTAAAGGAACAGGATTGCAATAAGGGTTTAGCAAAGTCTACCGCAAACGTTCCTAAGTATATTCCAAGGTGTCGAACACTTTGAAAGTGTCCGATACCTTATGCTAATTTGAAACTACAAAATGATGTACAAAAGTCCGTTACATATACTTCCTAACTACGATTTTTCTCGCTTAAATCCAAAAGGATTAAAACGGTTACGCAAAGAATTACTGCTGCAATTTGAGTTAAAACAAACGACGCAAATCGTCATAAATGACCATCCTTTTGATAAGGAAACACTACTAAAAAACATAGCTGAATTAGCGGAAAATGGCGCATTCCATCAACAAATTTTTGAACAGCCATTATTGCTCGATTTTTTAGAAAGTGGTAATATAAAGTTTTTTGATTCCCCTGAATTAATCCCTTTTTTTAAGGAGCATACCAAGCCAGCCTTTCTTCATTTTTTGCAACCTTATTTTGCTGCACAGCTCAATCAAACTATTTACTTTTTAGTCACCAATGCTGCTTATCCAAATTTGCAAAAGCTAAAAAAGATATTGGCGCAGCAAGAAAATATACCCGCTGACTATTGGGAAGGCGCTTTTGTAAAAGTCCATCAACACCTGATAGCGACTAAGGATAAATTAGAACAATTGCAGGAGGATAACCAAGTATTTGAGAGGCAATTAGGTTGGGTTGTTGCGACTAAATCATTTAATCAAATTTTCCATTTCACCTACTTAAAAAAATTGGCGCTATTACCTTATGATTTAGATGGGCAATTATTACTGCTAACCGAAACACTTTTGCACATTATTCGAGACATTCTAAAAACCAATACAATAGGCAATATCTTAAAAATAGACAAAGGCTTATTATTAGATATTAGAGATTTACTCGCTTTTGCTTATAAAAAAATGAATAGCAAAAATTTGTTAGAATTGTTAGAGCTCATTGATAACGCCTTAAAAAATCCTTACTATAATATTTGGGAAATGGGGTCTTTATTTTTTAGAAGTATCAGTTAATAAAACGTCCCAATAGGTGGCGGCTAGAAGGTATTCGTCCCTAGCTTTAAATTTTATTTTTTCGCCAATAATTTCCATCTAGTAATTATAGGAATTTTTCTTTCTATTCATCCATATTCCCTAAGGAAAATTTTAACATTGGTTTTATAAAGCTTGATTTTTTGATAAATATTGTTGTACATTCGCAGCAGTTTTTGGGGCCTTAGCTCAGTTGGCTAGAGCGCGTGACTGGCAGTCACGAGGTCAGGGGTTCGACTCCCCTAGGCTCCACATTATTAAGTAATAAACTCTTGTAAATGAGTGATTTACAAGGGTTTTTTGTTTTTAGGGTACAATTGAGGGGACAGTTTAGTCTTATTCTGTACCATTACTTAGTAAAGTCGCATTATCAATCTTGTAATTTTTTTGTAATAACTTAATTATTCGACTTATTGCGATTACAATACCTATGCGTCAATTGTGCATTTTCAATTTTAGTTTTACCTCCTTTGGAATAAGGGATAATATGATCCACTTCGGAATCATCAATCATTAAGATTTGTTGATTGCAAAGCTTGCATGTTGAATCCTCATCAAATAGTTTTTTCTTCGTTGAAGATGAGAATAGGCGAGGTTCAGAATTAGGTGAGCCTAAAATTTTGTCAATTGTATCATACCATATCTTAAATCTTTTTGCCATTTGATCTCTATCGCTAGTTTTTATTTCTATTGAATGGATAAATGAATCATTATTAACCATTAAATCAATTAAAGCCTCTTTAAGAGTATCTACCTTTAAATAAATTTGATTTTTATTATAATTAGCAAAACAGCACATTTGAATATCAAATAAAGCCATATTAATTCTATTTGTAGCCCATTTACCATTCGGGTTATCTTCATCGCCTGGAATAAACCTCCTAAAGGCTTGTTCTCCAAATACTGTCCTAACCAATTCGATTGTATTTTTGAATTTTTCCCTAAATTCTTTCATTTTTGATACTCCCATATTTCGGTTATCTCTCAATTCTTTGTTGCAAAATTGTTTCATACTGGGCTTGTAGTTGAGATAAGTCTTTTCAGAAAGTGTAAAAAAGCGAAGTATCATTCCTCGATAAATCATTCTTTTTTTATAATTATCTTTTCTAACAAGGGAATGAAAGGTAGTATCATTTTCTAATTCTGCTAATAATTTTATGTAATTTCCTCTGTAAATGGTATTCCTAATCTCATCCTCATTTAATTTAATAGACCCTGTATTTAATCGTTCAAATATTTCAAATTTAATATCTTCTTCAGATTCCTTTTTAATAACAATGGAATGAATTGTAGCTTTTTTTATAACACCTTGAAGGGGTTTTTCCAGTTCTAAAAAACTCTTATTATTTAACTCTTTTAAAACTTTCAAACCAGATAATTTAAAATGCTTTCCATCAGGAAATTTTCCTTCTAAATAAGAGATAAAAGAAGTTAGACGCTGTTGCCCATCTATTACACTATAAGTACTGTCTTGTTCTTCTGCTAGATAAACAGATGGTATGGGTACATTCATAAGAACCGATTCAATCAATCTGCTAGATTGTCGTTGGTTCATTACAAATTTTCTTTGATAATCAGGTTGTAAAATTAATTCTCCATCTTCTTTCATTGATTTAAACTCACGAATACTAAAGTCTTTTGGTTGCCATATAATACTTCTATTTTCTGTCTTGACATCTATTGCATCCTCTTCAGAATTTATAGATAAGAGATATTCATCCTCATCAATTTTTTCAATTACTTCTTTTTCAATTTGGGCTTTGTTTACTTGTCCTACCATTGTATTTTTTTTAATATGTTTAATAATGGTAGTTTTCTCATGTGTATATTAAGTATTAATCATTTGCTTCTACTATTTTAATTTCTTCTTTCGTCAATCCATATAATTCATAAACTATCTGGTCTATCGCTTTATCTGTTTTATCAATGACTGCTTTTATTTTTTGCGCTTTTGCTTTTTCGGCTTTAAAAAGCTTTAATAATTCCATTTCCCCTTTCATCCCTAATTTTATTTTAGACTTTTTTAATTCTGATAAGAAAGATTTAGTATCAAGTAAAAACCAATTTTGTAATTTTTTAGTTATTTTGGCTAGGTCAAATTTTGAAGAAAGATACTCGATAAATTCACTTTTATGTATGGTTAAGTTTGAATTCAATTCAAGAATTTGTTCCGCAAGATTCTTTAACGTTTTTTGTTCTTCTGCAATAATTATAGGGATAGCATTAATAGTATTTGAAGAATAAGAATAATATCCCCCTTGTTTTAATGGTGCAATTGATTGCAGGTAAAATTGGGTCAACTTTGAATTTAAAATAGCAAGTATATAGTATAAGTCAATGGAGGGATTCATTGTAACAATGGAAAAAACCCTTGCTCCACTATAACCTGCCTTGTTTTTATCAATTCCGAATTTGTTAGTTTTATTTTCTCCTGGGAAAACAATTTTTTTTTGTCTAAAAATACTTAATTGACCAAATCTTGTTAATGAATACCAATCATCCCTATCCTCATAAGTCTTTCTTGAATCTTTCCTCTTAATTATAATTTCTTTCTTTTGGTTAAGATAATTGAATAAATTAGGATATTTAGATTTTATTTCATCCAAACCTAACAATTTAGTTTGATTATTTTCTAATTTATAAGGGTATATTACCATTTTCTGAAAATTTGTATAAGAATACCTTCCACAGTTTTCTGCTCTTAATAAAGGCAACAAAACATCTTTTTCAATATTTAACTTACCAATTGCTTCTTTATCTAGGTTAAAAATACTATCATTTCCAGTCACAATCCCATAAGAACATTTACCAACTCCTTCACCTAATTTTTTATTTTGCTTTATTTTTTCTATAATTTTTTGATGTTTTTGACTTTTTAAAACCCATACTTTTTCCCCTAAAGATTCAATATTTATATCAATGAAATTTTCAATATTAAAATATTGTTGATTACCAATTGAAGGAACTTTAAAATATTTAAAATTTGATGGGAAATTATTTTTAAGTGTGAATATACTCACATAAGTTAAGGCATCCTCAAAGATAGGCAAGTCGCCAAAATCAACAATGCTTTTTATTTCAAATTCATTTATAATAAATGCACGAATATTTCGACCATATTCTGCATTGATAAATTGGTTAGATGTAATAAATGAAACTAGACCATTTTCCTTTAATAAAGATTTTGAAAGCTCAAAAAACATAATGCTTATGTCCACTCTTTTATGAGCTACTTTTTTATTTTTTTTATACCAATCAATTTCCTTATGGTTTAATAACTGAATTTTGACATAAGGTGGATTCCCAATTACCACATCAAAACCACCATTTTTAAACACTTCTGGAAACTCGCTTTCCCAACTAAAAGCCTTTTCCCCTGCTACTTCGGGGTCATCAATCAAAGAATTACCACATTTAACATTATTATTCAAGGTAGTCAAAGCCCTACCTTTTTGTGCTGTTCGTAACCATAATGATAGACGAGCAATATCCACTGATTCATCATTAATATCTACTCCATAAATATTGCGCTCTAAAATATCATTGGTAATATCAGAAAGGATAAAAGAACCTCCTAATAATCTGGTTTGTAGTTCATCAATATAATGATGTTCTTTAATTAAAAAATCTAAAGCCTGATTTAAAAACGCACCACTACCACAAGCAGGGTCACAAATAGTCAAGCCTAATAAGTACGCTCGATAGGCTTCTAAATCGGCTAACAAACGCTTTTTAGTGGCTTTAGTACGGTTTGGTTTATATTCATCTTCTTTGATGCCTAAA
>JAFMDF010000392.1 GCA_017857395.1 Bacteroidota bacterium
GCAGTTAGCAGTTAGCAGTTAGCAGTTAGCAGTTAGCAGTTAGCAGTTAGCAAAAATAAATTAATAGAAGTTAAAAATAGACTATTGGAAAGGTTTTCAATGGTCTATTTTTATAATATAATTGGTTCTACGGTATAAAGAATGGATGGATTGTAAGTGCCTATGACTCCCGAGAGTCGGGTTACTTAGACATCAGTTGAACTAGCCACACACAAAAGGCGTTGATTGTAGGTCGACCCTCTACTTTCATTAAAGTCAATCAAGTCATGCCAAAAATAACTAAAGTCTCCTTCAAAAATAATACTGGTTACGAATTATCCGCTCGTTTAGAATTACCTATTGACCAACATCCGTTAGCTTATGCTATTTTTGCGCATTGTTTTACCTGTAGTAAAAATGTAAGAGCAGCGAGAAGTATTAGTCAATGTTTGACAAAAAGAGGCATCGCTGTTTTACGTTTTGATTTTGCAGGTTTAGGAGATAGTGAGGGTGATTTCTCGGATACCAATTTCACGTCTAATGTGGCAGATTTAACTGCTGCAGCCCATTATTTAGCAGAAAATTTAAAAGCGCCTGCTATTTTGATTGGGCATTCTTTAGGAGGTGCCGCTGTATTGGCAGCAGCATCCGATATTCCATCCATTAAAGCCGTTGTAACCATTGGTGCACCTTCAGAACCTGCCCACGTCCAGCATTTAGTGCAATCTGCTAGTCAGGAAATTGAAACGAATGGACAAGCAAGAGTAAATATTGGCCAGCAAAGTTTTAATATTAAAAAACAATTTCTAGAAGATATTCAACAAACGACGCTTAAAAACAAAATCAATCGTTTAGGTAAAGCTTTGTTAGTTCTGCATGCCCCACAAGATAGAATTGTGACGATTGATAATGCAGAAAAAATTTATTTAGCTGCTCGACATCCCAAAAGTTTTATTTCTCTGGATGGTGCCGACCATTTATTAACAAAAAAAGAAGATGGACATTATGCAGGTGAAGTGATTGCTAGTTGGGTTGGACGGTATTTAGATAAACCCGCAGAAAATCTTTTGAGAAGTAATTCCCAAGTAGCTGTTCGGTTGAATGCAGCGGATGCTTTTACCAGCGAAGTAAAGTCTGGCAAACATCATTTTGTAGCTGATGAACCCGAAAGTATTGGTGGTAATGATTTTGGCCCTTCTCCTTATGAATTGGTTTCTTCTGGTTTGGGTGCTTGTACGGTGATGACCTTACACATGTATGCGAGGCGAAAAAAATGGGATTTAAAAGAAGTAACTGTACATATTGACCATCATAAAAATTATGCAGAAACATTAACTGCTGATGGACGAAAGCCACAAAAAATTGATATATTCAATAAAAACATTACCTTAGTTGGGGATTTAGACGATGCTCAAAAATCTCGTTTATTGGCTATTGCAGACAAATGCCCTGTGCATCGGACTTTGCATGGGGAGGTAGCCGTTGTTACTAAGTTAGTAGACTAGGAAAAAGAGGTGATTAAATCCGCTGCCATTCATCCGTTGCCAAAACTGGGCTTTAAGGCAACGGATAATATATGTAATTATACTTTTTAGTATATCTTTTTTTCTAGCGACTTATTTTTTTATTAAACTATTTGATAATTAATTAAACATGGGTAGATTCAATAAAGATATGAAAACCAAAGACTTACCCATTCCAAATATTGGGCTAACGGAAATAGCCCTTTTGCAAGTGCTTTTTTATGCTGTTTTCTGGCTAATTAGTGACTATACTGCCACTTTGTTAACGCTTGTACTTCCTATCATTTTCTTGTTTTTATTAATCATCAGTTTAGCCGCAGAGGTCATTGATAAAGATAGGCAATCAAAAACACCTCGCTGGTATTTTAAATTTATGCTTATTTCGATTATTGTCCCTATTCTTACCGCTATCGTTTTTGTAATGGCGCTTGGTGCAAATTTTGATTGGACGAAGTTATAAGGACGGTCAACAATCCGTGTAGTAAGAACGTCAGATAAAATATCTACCTTCTACTTCGTTTGGTCGAAAAAACGGGTTTATCGGATAACTATTTTTTACCTTCACAGGATTATGATAACTAATAAAATTAGTTTATGAGCTATTTTATCCGTAGGCAAAAAAGAAGAGATTTTATTTTAGAAGAAGATGGGACAACTATCGCAGAAGCCAATTTCCCAAGCTGGTCTAGAATGGAAGCTACTATTCAGTTTGGGCAAATAACCTATTTGCTTAAGAAAAAAAAATGGTACAGCAAGAAATACCTGATTATCCGCAATCGACTACCTGTAGGAGAAATTTCAAGCAATTGGAAAGGGCATCTCTTTTTTAAATTGCAAGCCGAAGCTGCTAAAGAAGCAGATTATGTACCAAGTAACATGGATATAGATGCTTCAGAAGTGGATTGGCGTGGAAAAGAAGTCATTACTTATAAGATGAAACATAGAGGTCTTTTTAAATCTAAGTTTGAATTGTTTCAGAATAAAGACCCACGTCCAATGCTTACGATGCGGGCGGAGAAAAATTGGTTTAAAGTAAATTATCAGATTGAAGTGCATGCTGCTGATAACCTCTATTTTCCCATAGAAGAATTATTAGGATTATTTGGATTTGGCGCAACTTTAATTCACGCTAGAAGGGCTGCATCGGGGGCAGCGGCAAGTTAACTATAGGTCTAAAGTAGCGGGATTAAAACACAAAATAAATAAAAGCATTACTCCCAAAAGTGCCAAAAAAGGCAATCAACATTAAAATGGTCGCAAAAGAAACGACCCTAAAAATAGGTTGATTTCTGACTAAATGACTAAAGTTAAATTTAAGGTCAGCAATTTCTACCGTCAATAATAAACCAATTACTAAGACACCTTTGACAAACCAAAATTTATTGACAATACTCCCGAAAGTAAAGTTTTCAAATTTGCCAATACCAGTAATGACTTCCAAGGCATTACCAAAACCCGAGGAGCGGAAAAATATCCAAGCGAAACAAGTCGCCGTATACACCAAAAATATATTGATGGCTGCTTTTCCCATTTTTGGTACTCGAATAGTATCCATAAATCGACCAAAATGAGGGCCTATTAACCGTTGAATAATAATATAAATACCATGTAAAAAGCCCCAAAAAACAAAGACCCAACTAGCACCATGCCAAAATCCACTCAACAAATTGGTTAACATAGTGTTCTTATACGTATTAAAAGTACCATTTCGACTACCACCTAGGGGAATGTATACATAGTCCTTAAACCAACTGGATAGCGTGATATGCCAGCGTTGCCAAAACTCACTAAATCCTGTAGAGAAATAAGGGGTTTTAAAATTATCTGGAAAGTCAAAACCCATCGTTCTCGCCAAGCCTATCGCTATATCGGAATAGCCACTAAAATCACAATAAATTTGAAAGGAATAAAAGATAACCCCGACCATTAAGTGCAGCGAGGAAAAGGTTTCGGGCGCTGCAAAACATTGGTCAATGAAAGGCGCTAGAGAATCCGCTACCACTATTTTTTTAAAAAATCCCCAAACCATTTGCCCTGTTCCCGAATTAAATCGGTTCCAGTCAAATTTTTTGTCCATGCTAAATTGGGGCAAAAATTCTTTAGCCCTTACAATTGGCCCTGCGACTAACTGTGGAAAAAAGGAAATGAACGTAGCAAATTTTAAAAAATCTGGCTCGACAGGTATCTTTTTATAATAGACATCAATCGTATAACTCATAGATTGAAAGGTATAAAAAGAGATACCTACAGGCAAAATAATATGCAGGGTATTAAAGGAAGGCGTCATCCCTAAACTGAGGACTAAATCTTGAAAAGATTCAACAAAAAAGTTACAATATTTAAAGAAGGCTAAAAAGCCTAAATTGACAATTAGGCTAATGACTAATAGGCGTTTTCGGCGTTTTTTATCGCTTTCTGCACCCAACATTAAACCGACCGTGTAATCAATTAAAGTAGAAATTAAAATGAGTGATAAAAAACGATAATCCCAACAACTATAAAAAAAGTAACTTCCCAAAAGGCATAGCCAAAGTCTTGGCTTCCCCTTTAAAAAAAAGTAAACAGGCAAAAAAATGCCTATAAATGCAAAAAAGGCAATACTGTTAAAGAGCATAGTGTGTAGTCTTTTCGGCGATTCGCAGTCGCCCGTTTTCTCATGTATTCGTATAAATCTGGAAAATAAATTGGAGGGAAATTATTCTAATTGCCAAGTTACAAAAAATAAAGAATTCTTGCTATATTTTTAAGGCATCAATCTTTTAAAAGGTGGTTTTAGATATCGGGTACTTGGTCTCAGGCTAGACGTATTTGCGTCCTACCTGAGACCAAGTACCCGATATCTAAAATAGCCTATTTTTATAACTGTCTACAAACCGTCAACAGGTCTTATTTTTAGAAACAAAGGATAATTTTTTGATACTTTATATAGCTTAATATTATTTTCTTGCGTAAGGAATGCTATCTTTAGCCATCCTAGAGTTAGAATGATTTTCTAGTGATAAGCCCCAAGCAAAACAGAATAATACTGAAAAAGAATTTTTATGTTAAGAAGTACTTTCCTCCTAATTGCTTTAATTTTCACAATAACTGCCCAAGGTCAACAACTAGACCATATTCAAGGCGAATTAATTGTCCAATTTCATCCTAAAATTGAAAACGTTGAGTCCATACTAACTCGTTATACCGATTATAGAGGCAGGAAAACATTCGTAAAAACAAAACGCTGCCTTTCTCCAACGATGAATATTTGGCAGTTAAAATTTGATTTTACGACTATTCACGAACGTCAATTTCTACAAACTTTGCGTCAGGATAGGTTAGTTGATAATGCCCAATTTAATCACCTGATTAAGCCTCGTAATACACCCAATGACCCTGATTTTCTACAACAATGGCAATATTTGAATGGCGGAAACCCAGACGCAGATTTGGATGCAGAATTGGCATGGGATTTAACAACAGGAGGAGTAACGGTAAATGGAGATACGATTGTTGTGGCAGCGTTTGATGATGGGGTCGATTTTACCCATGAAGATTTTGGGGATAATTTATGGAAAAATCATGGCGAAATTCCAGACAACGGCATTGATGATGATAATAATGGCTACATAGATGATGTGAATGGATGGAATGCCAGTACAGATAACGGAGATGTTAGCGGTGGTGGGTCGCATGGTACACCAGTCATGGGAATTATGGGTGCTCAGGGAAATAATGGTATTGGAGTGACTGGTGTAAATTGGGATGTGAAATTAATGGTGGTACAAACCAGAAGTTTCGCAGATTATTCAGAAGCTACCTTATTAGCAGGCTATAATTATCCTTTAGCTTTGCGAAAACTCTATAATGAAACGAACGGTGAGCAAGGCGCTTTTGTAGTCGCGACGAATACTTCTTGGGGATTGGATAATGGAATGGTAGCAGATGCGCCTATTTGGTGTGCCTTATTCGATTCTTTGGGAACAGTAGGTATATTGAATTGTGGGGCAACCGCAAACGCTAATACGAATGTTGATATTCAAGGAGATTTGCCGACCACTTGTCCGAGTGATTATTTAATTGGGGTAACCAATGTAACTAGAAATGGTGATAAAGATTTTTTGGCTGGTTTTGGAAAAGAACATATTGATTTAGGTGCTTTTGGAGAAAGTGTCTACACATTATCTCGAAATAATAGGTATGGTATTTTTGGCGGAACCTCAGGAGCGACCCCACATGTTACTGGGGCTATTGGACTACTTTATTCGGCCTCTTGTAATAATTTGGGGGATTTGATGAAATCGAATCCTGCCGCTGCTGCTTTATTAGTTCGACAATATATATTAGAAGGCGTACAACCCAATGAATCTTTAGATACCATTACGGCGACAGGAGGCCAATTAAATTTATATAATAGTTTACAATTATTAATTGCAGCCTGTGGCCCATGTCCGCCAGTTGTTTCTATTTCCAGTTCAAATATTATAGATGTATCTGCTCAAATAAACTGGATTTCTTCTAATGAAGAAACGACCGCAACATTGCGTTATAGAGTCCTTGGTACAACAGATTGGATTAACCTTACTGATGTAAAAGCACCTTATGCCTTGGACAATTTAGTAGCTTGTACAGATTATGAGTATCAGGTTAGTAGTATTTGTGGGGAAGAAACCAATGGTTTTAGCAAATCTTTCTTTTTCAAAACGGATGGTTGTTGTATTCCACCACAGAATATTCAAATTACAGCCGTGACTACTGATAAAATTAACTTAGCATGGGATGCGCTATTTGCTGGAAAAATGTATGAAGTAAATTTTAGAATAACAGAAACTGGAGAAACCCAAGTATTTACGACACCCAACAATTCTATGGAATTAACAGATTTAACCGCTTGTACAATGTATGAATTTCAAGTAAGGACTATCTGTGAGAACCTGACTACTGATTTTTCCCCCCTTCAAACCATTTCTACAGCAGGTTGTGGTTCTTGTACAGATGCAACCTATTGTGAAGCGACGGGTAAATTTGATGATGAATGGATTGAAAAGGTGACCTTTAATACTTTGTCCAATGAATCTGGTTCTGAATCTGGTTATGGAGATTATACTGGTTTTAGCACTGACATAAATACCTTGGGGACTTATGATTTAACGGTTAATATTGGCTATGATGGTTTTCCTTTTGTAGAAAATGTCCAAGCTTGGATTGATTATAACCAAGACGGTGTATTCGATGAAGAGACCGAAAATGTGGTTAATATAGAAGAAGATATAACGAATGAGTTAGTCATGCCGATAACCATCCCTGCTGATGCTATAGCTGGTTTAACTAGGATGCGGATTGCTATTAAATGGCGAGAAGGAAATGATACAACTAAACCTCAACCTTGTGGAACTTATGATTTTGGAGAAATAGAAGATTATTGTGTCAATATTATCAGGTTAGAAGGTGCTTGTTTTACTCCAAGTGACCTTAAATTATTAGACACCCCTATAAATGATATTGCCGTAATTGGCTGGGACACAGCAGCGGGGGGATTAACCTATAATTATCGGTATCGAGTACAAGGAACAACAGACTGGGTTGAAAAAAACACTGATAACCCTTCAGCCGTATTCTTATCTGGTTTAGACAAATGCAGTACTTATGAAATTCAAGCCCAATCTCTTTGTGATTCGATGAAGACAAGTGAATTTTCGGAAAGCTTTCAATTTAGCACCTTTTGTACTTGTTCACCACCAACAAATATTCAACAAGTAGATACGTTACCAAATAGAGTGAATTTAGTTTGGGATGCTAATACTATGGCAGATAAATATGAGGTGAATTTAAATAAGGTAGGAGAAACTAGTATTACCAGATTGGTTGTTGATGAAAATGATGCGACTATTACCTCTTTGGATAAATGTAATGAATATGAAGTTAAAATAAGAAGTTTTTGCTTAGATACCAATGGTGTTTTTTCGGAATCTTTTAAGTTGGTTACTGCTTGCGATGTAGCGATTACAGATGTTCCACTTGACATCGAAGCAATAAACGTTTATCCAAATCCTGTGATTAATAATTTGCAAGTAGCCATTGATTTAAAAACGGCTACTAATTTAACACTTAAATTATATGATGTTTCAGGCAAGGTGCTGCTTAATCAAAAGGAAGGTCGAGTTCTAGCAGGACAAACAACGATTGCATTAACCCTTGGAGATTTAGCTAGTGGTATCTATTTATTGGGGATTGAAACGGATAAAGGGCAGACAGTTCGGCGAGTGGTGAAGTTTAGATAAAGTTCGCATAGAAGTTATACTGGTAATAA
>JAFMDF010000071.1 GCA_017857395.1 Bacteroidota bacterium
TCCTTTTAACAAATTTAGTATCAACTACTTTTTGGGTTTGGATAAACTTGTCAAAAATAGCCATTTTAATTTCTTAGCCTGACGGCTATGGTTTGTAACTTCGACCCAATATCATTCCTATTTTTAACATGATTTCTGATAAAATCATTTTTATAAGAAAACCCTTAGGAAATATATAATCTAATGGTGGAAAAAGAAAAAACCAATTACCTTTGTGTCCTTAATCAACAATTAGTAAATCATGGAATACAGAAAAGAAAAAGATAGTATCGGTTATATTGATGTGCCTGCCGATAAATATTGGGCAGCACAAACCCAGCGATCTAGCCAAAATTTTAAAATTGGCGGTCAACAAATGCCACAAGAAGTCATTCAAGCTTTTGCTATTTTAAAGAAAGCTGCGGCTAAAACCAATGCAGAGTTAGGGGTTTTACCTAAGAAAAAAGCCACTTTAATTGGTAAAGTTTGTGACGAAATTTTAAAAGGCAAATTAGATGACCAATTTCCGTTAGTTGTATGGCAGACGGGTTCTGGTACGCAGTCGAATATGAATGTCAATGAAGTCATTGCCAATCGAGGCCATGTGATACAAGGTGGCACTTTATTAGACGAAAAGAAATATTTACATCCAAATGATGATGTGAATAAATCACAATCTTCTAATGATACTTTCCCGACAGCGATGCATATTTCGGCTTATAAAATGGTGATGGAAAACACCATTCCTGGCTTGGAAGGGTTGAGAAAAACTTTAAATAAAAAGGCTAAGAAGTTCGCTAAAGTTGTTAAAATTGGTCGCACCCACTTTATGGATGCGACGCCTGTAACGGTTGGACAAGAATTATCTGGTTATGTTTCTCAAATAGACCATGGTATTGCCGCTATTAAGCATACTTTGAAGCATTTAAGTGAATTGGCTTTGGGAGGAACAGCTGTTGGAACAGGTTTGAATACGCCAAAAGGCTATGATAAATTAGTCGCTAAGCATATTGCCGATTTAAGTGGTTTGCCATTTAAAACAGCCAAGAATAAATTTGAAGCATTAGCTGCACATGATGCCATTGTAGAATCGCATGGTGCTTTAAAAACCGTTGCCGTTTCTTTAATGAAAATTGGTAATGATATTAGAATGTTGGCTTCTGGTCCTCGTTCTGGTATTGGAGAATTGATGATTCCAGCTAATGAGCCTGGTTCTTCTATAATGCCAGGGAAAGTAAATCCTACGCAATCGGAAGCATTGACGATGGCAATGGCACAAGTGATGGGCAATGATGTAGCGATTAATATTGGTGGTGCTACAGGACATTTTGAATTAAATGTTTTTAAGCCAATGATGATTTTTAATTTCTTGATGTCTGCCCGATTAATTGGAGATGCCGCAAGAAGTTTCAATGAAAATTGTGCTAAAGGAATTGTCCCAAATAAAAAACGTATCAAGGAGCATTTGAATAATTCTTTGATGTTGGTTACTGCCTTGAATACTAAAATTGGGTATGATAAAGCAGGTACCATTGCTAAAAAAGCTTATAAAGAAGATAAAACGTTGAAGGAAACAGCCATCGAATTAGGTTATTTGACTGCCGAAGAATTTGATGAGTGGGTACGACCAGAGGATATGATTGGCGGAATGAAATAGGCAGTATCAGTTAGCAGTTAGCAGTTAGCAAAAATAAAAAAGCGGTTATCGAAAACTATAAGTTTTTGATAACCGCTTTTTTTATAATCTCTAGCTGTCGCTGAGACTGTTCAAACAACTGGGTTTAAACAAAATTTGAGTATTAAAATCAGGACTTTACTGCCTACTGCTACTGTTGACTGCCTACTGTCCTGTCGCTGTCAATTTAGTTGATTAAAACTTTCCTATTTCCCAACATTTCATTATTGCTATCAAAAATCGTAAAAATATGCACGCCCTCTTCAAGTGTCTCCCTATCTAGTATATAAAATTCTCCGCCAACGACATTTTCCGAACGCACCAATTGTCCAAAACTATTAAACACTCGTAAATAAGTTGCTCTGTCAAAGTCAGCTAAGTCCAAGACGGTAAATTCAGTAAAAGGATTAGGCGCTATTTCCAAAGTAGGTAGATGCTGTGCTAAATCAAAGAGTCCAACGCTCGTTGGTTTTAGTAAAATTTCGATATTTAAGCTATCATCGGGTTCAAGCCTAATTTCCATAATTTGATTTTCGTAACCCTCCGCAGAAATTTCCACTTTAAAATTGCCAGGCATCGCACCAAATTTATGGATTCCTTCTAAATTAGCAGGCACTTCCACATCCATTTTGTGAATGTAAAAAGTCGCATCCATTATTTGTTCTGCCGTACTAGCATCCTCAATGGTTGCATAAAATCGACCTGCTCTAGCATTATTAAAAGTCCAAACATACAATCCATCTTCTCTATTTCCGCCAATAATTTTACCCGAAGGCAAATAAGGGCAAGCAGACCAAAGTCCACTAAATCCGCCGCTCAAACCATCAAAAGTATCATAAAATCCAACTTCTACAGGTACAGCAGGGTCTTTTATATCTACCACTCGAATGCCTTCTGTATTATGAGAGAAAAAGACATAGTTTCCCTTCACATAAGGATTATGCGTCAAACTTGCTAAATTTCCAGAATAAGTAGCTACTTCATAAAGATTAGATAAATCTTCAATATTCCAGATTCTTGCAGGTAGGCCATCTTTTTCTGAGCTAATAATCAAATGTCGATTATCCTCTGTTGTCCAAGCACTATGCGTATTGCCTCCAGAGACATCAATTTGCGCTAATAAAACAGGATTGAATTTATCTGAAATATCAACAATGTCCATCACTCCTTCATTGAAAGCCGCTGCATATAAATAGTCTCCTTTGATATGCGCATCATGAATATAATAGCCTGGGGAATAAGTGCCAATTTCTCTTGGATTAACAGGATCCGTAACATCCAAAATATTAACGCCACAATTGCCACAGGTTCCCATTACATAAACATAGGGTACTTCGCTATAAATATCTCTTTGAATGATATGTCCTCTAGTAAAAGTAGCGGTATAAGTATTTACTAAATTAGCGGAGGTTGGTAAGTTCGTTAAATCTATAATTTGCATGCCTGCTCCTTCGCCCGACCCTTCTGTGGTTATATAGGCATACTTCCCTAAAATCGTAATTTCTCGCCAATTGGAAGATGGTCCTGGAATAAAAGCGACTTCTCTGATAGGTTGGTCATCAATGGTATAAATAGCTGTTCCCGTTATAGTTCCTAATAAGGCATATTCTCGTCTGGTTTCTAAATCTACATAAGACCAACTGCCCGAATATCGAGTATCACCTCGATGAAACTGTCCAAAAAGTTTGACATTTTCTCGGTCTTGTGCAAAAGATACAAGACTGAATAATACGCTCAGTACAAGTGTAATAAAGGGGATTTTCATGGGATAAATCTGTTCTTAATTATTTCAATATTTAAATACGTACCAGAAGATACCATTCTATATTAATAGTAAGTATTAGTATCAATATGCCAAAGTAAACGCAATCAAATTATAAAATATTATAATATCAAAAAACTATCCAAAACCGATTCTTTTCTTTGTTTTTCCTAAATTTTCTTTAAGTGCTGCCATTCTAATGGCAGTTACGCCAGCTTCTACGCCTTTATTTCCATATTTTCCACCTGCTCTATCTAATGCTTGTTGTTCATCATTCGGCGTTAATAAACCAAAAATGAAAGGTTTAGCAGTTGCAATACTTAAATTCGTCAGCCCCATTCCCACAGCCTGGTTAATGTATTCATTATGGCTTGTTTCTCCTTTAATAACACAACCTAAACAGATGACGGCATCTACTTGATGCTTGGATGCCAACATAGCTGCACCGCCCGTCAATTCAAAAGCGCCTGGTACTTGAATAGTGTGAATATTTTCTTCCTTTGCTCCATGTTTGATTAACGTATCAAAAGCACCTTCGTATAAAGCATGCGTGATATGTTCGTTCCAATCTGCGACTACAATGCCAAAGACCATTTTTTCTGCGGATGGTAATTTAGATTCGTCGTACTTTGATAAATTTTTTAATGCGGATGCCATAGTTTAGAGGTTTAGAGGTTTAGAGGTTTAGAGGTCTAAAGGTTTAGAAGCAAAGACTGAACTCCCTTTGTACCTTTACACCTTTGTACCTCTATACCCTTATAAAAAAAGGGATAAACCTATCAAAATAGAATTATCCCTTTTAAAAAATAAAGTATACAAGAATTAGCCTTTAGCAGCTACTCTTGCAATGTATTTGTCAATATCCGTTCCTTCCTGAGAAGTTGGATAATTGTTTTTAATTTTTTCAAAAGCTGCTTTAGCTTCTCCGTTTTGGCCTTGCTTTTCGTGCAATAAGCCCATTTTTTTAAGGTAGTAAGAAGCTAATACTTCATTATCTCCTGCATTTGCTGCTTTTTGGTAATTAGACAAAGCATTCGCAAAATCATTCTTTTCCGCATAAGCATCTCCCATTGCACCAAATTTGGTGTAAGCCAATACAGTTCCTTCTGGATCAAAGCTACCTAGATAATCAATAGCAGCATCGTATTGTCCTAATTGCAAATAAGAAACACCTGCATAATACTGCGCAGAATTCGCTACTGCCGTGCCGCCAAAATCATCAATAATATCTAAAAAACCCATAAAACCACCACCAGGGTTCGTCAAAGCTAATGCAAAAGAATCTCTTTCAAACATTGCTTGAGCCTGTACCATTTGAGATGCAGCGTCTTTTTCTTTAGGTGCTATCACAAATTGGTTATAAAAAATATACCCTCCAACCAAAATAATTAGGCCGGCTAGCACCCCTAAAATTGTCTTTTGATTATCTTCTAAAAAGTCGGATGCGCTGTCTTTTACGTCTACCAAGTCAACCAAAGTTTCTTCTGATTGCTTCTGTTTTCTTCTTCTTGCCATTGCTGGATGTATTTAAATTAATTTTTAAAATGCAAAATCTTGTGTCAAAAGTGTTCTGGAACACTTAAAAAGTCCTATTAAAACAATTTATCAATTGTTATTTTTAATGATTTATAAACTACTAAATAATTCATTATCAATTAATTATAAACAAAAGACTCCTTGATATAAAATAACTTTTTGCAAAGATATATTTTTCAATGCAAAAAAAATAGGAGCGCAATTAATTACGCTCCTATTTTTTTAATGTTTCGTTATATTTTAGGTATTGATTCCGACTAATCGTAGCTATTCAGTAGCACAGAGAGAAGAGACCATCTCATTGAGAGAAAAGAGATTAACCTCAGATGAATGGTTTATTTCGATATAAAAAACGATATTTTAAGATTTTATCTTAAAATCAATATTTTTCACCATTGTATGGTGTCTTATTACGTCAAAAATACGATAGTAGGACATGATAAAATCATGATTGATATTGATATGAAGTTGAAAACTTCATATATCGGTTACCGAAAATTTTATTCGATTGCCTTAAAATTACTACTTAGGCTCTACACAAATTTTAAAACTAATTCTGATACAAATCGGAATCGATATTTTAAATTGTCGATATTTTTTAACTTCAACCTCAAATTCAACTGCAATTCCCACCGTAGGTGGTTGAAAATTGAAAATTTGAAATTGAATTTTCCTTAGTTTCTTCAACACCCAATTGTATTACTCTAAAAATGGATAGCCCGCTTCTGAATAATTATCCGTATATAATTCTGATGGATCAGGGAATTTGGATTCCTCCGCAAATTTTACAGCTGCTGCTACTTCAGCATTCACCGCATTCTTAATATCTTTAATTTCTTCAGGTTTAACTTTATACGTCGTCAACAAAACCTTTTCAGAAGTTTTGATTGGGTCAATATCTTTATATTGCTTGACCTCCTCTTTAGTTCGGTATTTAGCGGGGTCAGATACAGAGTGTCCTTTATATCTATACGTTTTAATCTCTAAGAAAAAAGGCCCTTTTCCTGCACGAATATGAGCGGATGCCCGAGTTACAGCTTCGTGAACTGCTGCTGGATCCATACCATCTACAGATTCACTTGGCATACTATAAGAAGCACCTAATTGATGTAATTCTACGACATTAGAAGTTCGCTTCACAGAAGTTCCCATCGCGTAACCATTATTCTCTACAATATACAAAACTGGAATATTCCAAGCCATTGCCATATTGAAAGATTCATGCAACGCACCTTGACGAGAAGCGCCATCACCAAACATCGTTACACATAAATTATTCGTTCCTTTATACATTTCTGCAAAAGCAATTCCTGTACCGATTGGAATTTGAGCACCTACAATTCCATTACCACCAAAATAGTTATTGCCTTTATCAAAAAAGTGCATAGAACCACCTTTTCCTTTGACAATTCCTGTTTCTTTTCCATATAACTCTGCCATCGCTGCATTCATAGACACGCCTCTTCCTAAAGCAATACCATGCTGCCGATAAGCGGTCACCATAGAATCTCCTTCAATTAAGGCAGATTCTAAGCCTGCTGCAATTGCTTCTTGTCCTATATAAACATGGCAAAAACCACGAATCTTTTGTAGGCCGTACATCTGAAGTGCTTTTTCTTCAAATTTTCGGATTCGCAGCATCAAAGTAAACCACTCAAGATATTGTTCTTTAGTATATTTTTCTTTTTTTGTTCTTCGCGTTGAAGTCTTTTTTTTACTGGTAGCGGTGCCGTTCTCAACTACTTGCGCCATATCGGATAATTTTTTGTTAGCGAAAATTCGCAGGTTTTATAAAATTGCTTCCTAAAATTATAACTTTTTTCTGATAGTTACTATCATCTAATGATCACATCTGTGACATATTCTTCGCCTAATCCTTCATTGATTAAATCAATTATTTTGGTCTTACTATACGATAATTCTTGTCGTAAAGGTGCAGACCCTATACTAATAAACAATTTTTTGCCCCGAAGTTTAATCTCTCTGGTATATCCACTAATGGACGGTCCCATCTTAAGTACCCAAATTTGTTTTACTTTATTCTGATAAAGCTTTGATTTCCAGTTGTTTTTGGCCACTAATTCTTTGAGCACGTCCGCAATTGGTTGATCGTTATATTTTTTGAATGCCATAAAATTAGATTGAAGTAGTGGGACAATTATGGGTTTATAAAAAAGGTATCAGATTTCAGGCACAAGGAATCAGTCGAAAAGATGAGTGTCCTAAATTGGCATCTAAAACCTAAAACAATTTAATTTTATTTTTGCCCAAGTATTTAGTTAACTAAAATTAAGTTATTTGCACTTCACCAAAGTTAATGATAAATCGCTTAAAATCTGTATCTAGTTTTGTTAAAATGTCTGACAAGCGATTTTTATGCGTATCAGTAAAGAAAATTTGCCCAAAATCTTTAGCAAAAAGCAATTCTAATAATTGAGTAACTCTTTGTTTGTCTAGTTTATCGAAAATATCATCCAAAAGCAAGATAGGAGCAATATTTTTTTTGCTTCGTAATAATTCGTATTGCGCTAGTTTTAAAGCTAAAATAAAAGATTTTGTTTGCCCTTGGGAAGCAAATTTTTTCAAAGGAAATTTCTCTATTTTAAAAGTTAAATCATCTTTGTGTATCCCAACAGTAGAGCGTTGTAAAATTAAATCTTTTGGTCGATTTTCTTTCAGGAGTGGCAAGAATTCTCCTTCATTCAAATGCGACCGATAGGTATAATTAACCGTTTCTTGTCCATTAGAAATTATTTTGTAAAATTCTTGAAAAATGGGAATAAATTGCTCACTAAAAGCTTTTCTTTTTTGGTAAATTAATTGAGCAGGGACATCCATTTGTTCGTCAAAAATAACTAATAACCCTTCATCTATTTTTCTAGTTTCTGCAAATTTCTTCAACGTTGCATTTCGCTGCTTTAGCAATCTATTATATTGAATTAGGGCATTTAAATAGTCCGAATCAATCTGAGACAAGGTATTGTCTAAAAATTTTCGACGAACTTCACTACCTTCCAAAGCCAATTCCGAATCAAATGGAGTGATCATCACTACTGGAAATTGACCAATATGCTCGGCTAATCTATCATAAGCCACCGCATTCAACTCCATTACTTTCTTTTCTTTGGGAATTACTTTAGCAACTATCTTATACGTTTTTCTTGCCTTTTTAAATTGCCCTTCTAACCGAAAAAACGCCGTCTCATGTTTTTTTAGATAGCTATCTCTCACTCCAAAATGGCTTTTACACATACATAGATAATAGACCGCATCTAATAAATTGGTCTTTCCCATTCCATTTAAGCCAACCACACAATTGACTTTCTCCGAAAAATCTACTGTTTGCGCTTCGTAATTTTTAAAGTTAGTTAGTTTTATTTTTTTTAAATACAAGTTTGGTGATTAGTAATTAGATAATTGGTGATTAGTAAGCCAAATTAAAAGCGACCAATCAAAATCGCCCAATTGTAAAGGTGGGGAGTTTTTTTTATTAAACAAAAAAAAGAAGGTTATAAAGTCTATGGGGATTTTTAACAACCACAAAATTCGAGCACCATTTGCTGAACATCAGGAAAAAACAAATTAAACTCTTCATTAAATAAATCAAAATCTATTTGAAGGTGACTAACCGCGTTTTTAAAATTAGAAGGAAACTTAGTCCGTTTGTCCATTCGTTCAAAGGTATATTGTAAACCTTCTGTTGTACCATATTTTTGTAGCCAATCATTAGCAATCATATTAGGAACATATTTTTGCATTTTTAACGGTAAGTCCAATTGTCGTTCTGTTAACAATTGATACATTCTTTGAGCAAAATCAGGCAATGTTTCTTCCGAATATCGCTCCCAATTATGGGCTAATAAGTTATCAAAAAAAATATCAATCACCACAGGGGCATATTTGTGATGATGTGGATGCAGGCGGCGAGTACCTTGACGTACAATCGGATGAGTATCCGTATAAGAATCAATTTTTCTATGTAAGCTTATACCTTGTTGAATACCAGAAGAAAAAGTGGCTACTTCTTTGTTCCTAATTGAATCTGCAATAAAATTACCAATGACTAAATCTTCGTCATGGCAAGATAAAAAAAGGTGGGCTAAATAATTCATTGTTTGAGTTGCGGGTTATTCCAATTTAAATCAGAAAACGTTTACATAAAGCGCTAGTATAAGCAGTTTGTTTTAGCTCGCAAAGTAATGCTTTATTTTAAACTCTAACCCACATTTCATTCATACCTACACCATTTTATCTGCACAGGAAGAACTAGCAAAAGCATGCGGTTTAGCTTTAAAAACAAAACCCATTCCTAAAATATAGCCCATTGCTTCTTTAAGTGCCACATTGGATTGGAAATTAGGATCGGTATTAATATCTGCATGTACTTCTAATTCTACTTCATACAAATCTAGTAAATCACAAAGACTATAAGCTACTTGAACAGAATGAGAGACCTCTAGTATCATCCGTTCTTTAATAGACATGGTCTTCTCAAATTTATAATTACTGATAAACATAAAACCGCCTCTCTTTTCTCTTAGAAAAACAATGACGGTCGCAAATTCTACCACCTTTCCTTTTACTTGAGAGTCTGTTCCAATACAAACTTTAAGTCTATATCCAGCTTCTGTTTCTTTGACAATGGTTCTTTCTACTGCTTCCAGTAATGGCTGCTCAATGGGCTGTCCATTCAAACGCCTCCAATTTAAGTTTGTGTTCATGTTTATTTTCTTTAAAATAGGAATAATTTATTTGGTAATTACCCCCCCTACTCCATAATTTATTAGGTATTTGCCTCAATTTAAACAATATTTTTATTTAAATCATATATTTACTAAAATTTAAACAATCAACAACACATAAGATATTCTGATGATTTATTAACGCTCTAAAAAGCTTAGGCATTTATTTTTAGAAATACCCTTAACATCAATTAAAGCAAGAAAAAGGCTTAAAAAGTTCCAAAAGAGTTTTAAAAGAGTTTTAAAAGGAAGCAAATGATTAATCATAAATTTACAAATGAGTAAATTTATTTTTTAAAAAAAGTTAAACTATTATGAAAAAGAACTTAATAATTGAGTTGGCAGTTATATTTGCAGTAATACAGCTACAATTTCACTTTTAATTCTTACTCAAAATAGATGATTCCATTTTTTAAATATCAAGGCGCAGGTAACGATTTTGTGATGGTCGATAATCGAACAACTACCTACTTAACTAGAAAAGACACAAAAGCAATTAATTGGTTATGTAATCGTAGATTTGGTATCGGCGGTGATGGTTTAATTTTATTACAAAATCATCCAGATTATGACTTTGAAATGGTCTATTTTAATGCGGACGGTACGGAAGGGTCTCTTTGTGGAAATGGCGGTCGTTGCACCGTCGCTTTTGCCAAACAGCTAGGAATTATTAACCATAAATGTACCTTTTGGGCGATTGATGGCGAACATGAAGCGACTATTAATACCGAAGGAAATTGGGTGGAATTAAAAATGGCAGACCTCGATACGGTTCATTGTAATTCAGACCATTATGTTTTAAATACCGGCTCGCCGCATTATATAAAATACGTGGACAATGTAGGACAATTGGATGTTTTCACGGAAGGCGGAAATATTCGTAACAATGCTACTTATAAAAAAGAAGGCATCAATGTCAATTTCATTGAACCACTAGAAAATGGCTTTCATATCCGTACTTTTGAAAGAGGTGTGGAGGATGAAACCTTAGCCTGTGGAACAGGTGTTACGGCTGCTGCTATTTCTTTTGCTTTAGAACATCCTGAGAAGGCCACTACCCTATTAAAAAATGGCGGCATTCCAGCAAAAGCAGAAGGTGGTGATTTGAAAGTTCGATTTGTGCAGCATGGTACTTCTTTTGAGGATATCTGGTTGTGTGGACCTGCTACTTTCGTTTATAATGGAAAAATAAAAATTTAACAAAAATAAACACGTATCTAATTTAATAAGACAAAAAATGAAAACCACTTTCCTCCTCACCAATGTTTTCTTATTTATCCAAATCGGTTTGTTCGCACAAGAAACTAACCAAGATTCAATCCTTTTCAACACCAAAAATTTAATTACAACCAAAGCGGTACTACCTTTTAGTAATCATGGATTTGTAAAAATTAAATCTGATAATTTAGAAGACCCTTCGATATTAGAGATGGAAGCTTATAATTTAAAAAATGAGCTACTCTATAAACAGACTTTATCAACCAAAAGAGAAAATGAATGGTTTGCTATAGAAGGAACTTTTGTTTGGGACAACTCTTTAGTCGTTTTGGCTTCCCTTTACCATCCTGGGCCACAAAAAAACCATTTGTTGTTGTATCAATACAGCCTTCCTAATTTGGAACTAGTCCATTCAAAAATCTTATTAAAATCTTTTGCGCCTACGGAAACTAGAATTCCTTTTTTGCATAAGTTATCTCCAAATAAATCGCAACTAGTTATTTCTTCTTGGTCATTTAGAGGAGAAAAAGAAAATGGTAAAATTGAATTGGTGATTTATGATAAAGATTTCAATAAAATTGACAATCGAAAAAAAGTATTACCCTTCGAAAATCGGCGAATCTTTCAAGAGGAGGTGTTAATAGATAACCAAGGAAATTGCTATTATATTGGTAATAATTACGAGGGTAATTTATTTACGGAATTACGCCCGATATTGATGAAAAAATTTATCCTAGCCTTTTATGCAACCGAAAAAACGGATTCTCTTTATCGATTTCCCAAAAGCAAGATTAATTACGAACAGACTCAATTTACTATCAATTCCAAACAAGAGTTAGTTGGTTTGACTTTAAGCAAAATTGGCACTAGGGTAAATTTTGAAGGGACTGTCCTCACAAGCATAAAACCAAGTACTAAAATATTCTCCACATACGTTCAAAAAATTGAAAAGGAGCAATTTAAAACTGCCTTTGCTAAAAATAATCCCAATTTAGCAACCCCAAAGTATTCTTTTTCTAGTGCCTATTCTTTGAAGCAAACTTTTGCTCATGAAGATAATTATTACCTAGTAGGAGAAAAATATGAGTTAAAGGGGAATTATTTTGACCCCACAGAAGGACTAACGGAAAAATACGAACTTCAAGATATATTTGTCATCAAATTAAATACAGGTGGTGTGTTTCAATGGATGAGTCGCATCCCTAAAAAACAAGAATTAGGCGGCCAACTATTGTCCTTTTTCTCCTTCAAAGCCTTTGCTAGAAAAAATCATTTATTGTTTTTATTTAACGATTCTTATGATAATCTATCGGAAGTTTCGCTTCGCAAAACCGCCAAAGCAACATATAAAAACGCTAAATTAGTCATTACTCAATTAGCACTAGAAGATGGCACTTTTAAAAGACGTCAATTGCAAGCTTTAATAGGAAAAAAATACCTCACCCAAACGGAATATAGTTATAAAATCAACGAAAATGAACTATTTTTTTATGCCAATGGTCGTGCTGTTGGTGCTAAAAAATCTATTGTTAAAACACTAAAGTTGAAGCCAGAATAGTTGAGTTGCGATGTTCCCATGTTGCGATGTTGCCATGTTGTCGATAGAACATGGCAACATCGCAACATGGTAACATTATTCCGTCTTCAAAGCCTTTACAGGATTCTCACTTGACACTTTAATCGACTGATAGCTAACAGTTAGAATAGCCAGCGTCAAGGAACTTAGAATAGCAATAACAAAGGGTAAAAGATTAATATTCGTTCTAAAAGCAAAATCCGTTAACCAAACATCTACCAGCCAATAACCGATAGGTAAGGCAATCAAACCTCCAATAAACACCAACTTTACAAAATCTTTAATCAATAAATTAATCAGATTAGCAACCGAAGCCCCTAGTACTTTCCGTACGCCAATCTCCTTAGTTCTTTGTTCTGCCATAAAGGAAGCCAATCCAAATAAGCCTAAGATTGAAATAAAAATGGCTAAAGTAGTTGCATAAAATATAGTCGTCCCAAACATTTTCTGTCGAGCATATTGTCTTTCGAAAGTTTTATCCAAAAAAGTCATTTCTACAGGGTATGCTGGTTCAATCGCTGCCCATTGTTTTTCGATTGCGGAAAGTGTTTGAGGTATATCTTCCCCACCAATTCTTAAGGACACATAATTAGCCCCCCATTGAGGTCGGTAAACCATAAAAGTTGGACTAATTTTAGCTTGTACTCCTTGCATGTGGAAGTCTTTTACAACGCCAACCACTTTTCCATATTCCGTTTGCCCAAATAGCTTAATCCGCGTATTTAATGGGTCTTCGGTTAATTTATAATACGCCAAAAAAGCTTCATTAACTACTACCGCATTACTTGAATCATTTGGAAATTCATCAGACAAAAATCGGCCTGCCGCTAATTCTAATTCTAAAGTCTTATCAAAATCAGGGCTTAGCCACATCATATCTGCTCCTTGCATTCCAGTTAATCCCTCAATTTCAATAGACATACTATTTGGTGGTTCGCCTGGAATATGAGAAGAAGTCGTGGCAGAAACTACCCCAGGAATAGTTAAAAAACTACTCTTTCTAGCTTGAAAGGTCTGAGCAGAAGCAAATTCGTTGACTCGAAGATTAACGACTTGCGTTCCCTCAAAGCCTAAATCTTGCTTTTGCATGTATTCCACCTGCTGAAAGACAAACAACATAAAAATTATTAAAACGATGGAAATCGAAAACTGCGTAACCACTAAAGTTTGTCGAAAAGTTTGTCCACCCTTTATTTTTAAGACATTTCCTTTGAGGACTTTGACGGGTTTATAAGCAGATAAAACAAAAGCTGGATAAATCCCCGCTAACACACCAATTCCTAAGCCAATTCCAATAAAAGGCAAGATAAGTGCTAATCCGTTTCCAGTTAAAAACTGTAGGGTTCGTCCTGTAATTTGATTAAAAATAGGTAACATAGCCTCGGCTAAAACTAATCCTACAGCTAAAGCGACCAAAGATTGCACGACTGATTCTGATAAAAATTGGCTAACTAATTGTCCCCGATTGGCACCAGACACCTTCCGCATTCCTACTTCTTTTGCTCTCCCAGATGCTTTGGCAGTTGCCAAATTCATATAATTGATAGCGGCAATTAATAAAACAATGAAAGCTATGAGTCCAAATATTTTAAGGTTTTGAATATCTCCACTCCTATCAATACCTCCCCCAAATCCTTTGGAGTATAAATGAATATCCCTTAATGGCTGAAATTTCCAAGTTCCCAATTGATTGACATCTGCCACTTGATTATTATTCTTCCAAGCGTCAACAATCAAAGGGATTATCTGAGCTTGGGTTTTAGTAGCAATTTCCTCAATTGGCGTGTTTTTGTTTTTTAGTATATAAGTCGATAAGCCATAATTCAACCATGTATCCCAATTTTCTTCTTCTAAACGAAGGTACACTTCAAAATCTAAATGGGTTCTATCCGTTATTTCTTTTAACACCCCTGTAATATGTGTTTCTTTATCTCCATTTACTTTTAGGGTTTGCCCAATAGGGTTCTCTTCTCCAAAAAATCTTTTGGCTACTTTTTCAGAAATCACCAATCCGTTTTGGTCATTCAAGGCAGTCGCCGCATCTCCATGCAAAAAAGGAAAACTAAAGACCTGAAAAAAAGAATCATCTACAAATCCTACTTTATCCAAGTAAACGTTTTTGTCTCCTTTTGTAAATAAAACTCTATCTCCTTCATATACTTTAGTTGCTTTTTCGACGCCAGGAATTTGTGTAACCAAAGTTTTTGCCAACGGTCCAGTTGTACCAGCCCATCCGCCAGGCCCTTGCCCAAAGCTGCGATAAGAACGATAAATGTTATCACTATGAGGCAACCATTTATCGTATTCCCACTCACTTTTGATATAGACAATAGATAAAATAGCCACCATAAATCCGATCGCTAAACCAAAAATATTAATGGTGGTATGTAATTTATCTTTGCTTAAATTACGCAATGCAATTTTTAAATAATTCTTAAACATAATCTATCTTTAATGTTGGGTGATTTCTTACAAGGTAAACTTTACCAATGTAATGCCAAACAATTAAGTTACTGATTATTAATTATTTATGAAATTATTTTTAAATTTTGATGGATTTTTTTGTCCGAAAGTGGACGTTAAGTGTTCGGTCTTGGACGACCTTAGCTGGCGATTAGTTGATTGGTGACTGGTTAGATCGGTATATGAAAAGAGCTTCCAGAACTTGGAGTTCTGGAAGCTCTAAAAATTTCAAAATAGAATCAAGTAACGACGCTCTCCCATCTTCAAAATCGCTAAGATTTCACTTTAGCAGTTCCTGTTCCTGTAGAAATTTCTAAATCATACATCGCCTTTCCAATTTTGGCGGCTTTTTCAATATGGCCATTATTTCTATTGCCTATTCTTTGTTCAGAATCAAAATCAAATGGTGCGACAATCCGTCCAGAATTAATCCCACATTTCATTTCAAAATCTCCTTCTATTTTATTACCTGCAAAATCTAAAATAGCATCGCCCGTCCCAGAATTTAAGGCTAAGTCTGCTTCAATTTCTCCACTAATGATAAACTCAACATCCCCTGTTCCTGAATTTAAAGTCGTATTACCCGTAGGTTTTACGCTTCTAAATTCGACATTGCCTGTTCCTGAATTCGCATCAAATTTTCCTTCTGAATTCGTTACTCGTACATAACTAGTACCAGAATTTAAATCAAATTTTCCTTTAGCATTATCAATTTCCAATCCGCCTGTACCAGAATTAATATCAAACCTGCCCTCCATATCCTCTACTGAAATATCACCCGTTCCAGAATTTGCATCCAAATCCGCTTTTACTCCTGAAATAGCTAAATCTCCTGTTCCACTATTCACATCTAAATCCAAATTATCTGGCACCATCAACACCCAATTAGAAGCATTTCCACCAACATTATTTCGCGTTTTCTTTTCTTTAATCGTTAAAGTCTTCCCATCATAATCGACGTCGACTTTAATCTTATCGGCATTCCATTCTCCTTTTACTTGTACTTCACTAGTATTTCCTTTCTTAATAGTAATATCTCCAGTTAGACTACTAATCTCTAAGAATTCTACGTTTTTATAAGATTTGTCTAAATTTTGTGCAAAAATTAAGGTAGGTAAAGCAGCAAATAAGAAAGCAAATAGGGTCAATTGGTTTAATACCTTTTTCATCGGATATTTTTTTTAGTTTAGGAAATGAATTTTAGTTTGTTTAGATATATAGACAACACATTTTTGGTAGGGATGCTTGTAACCTTTGATAATTGTAATTTTTAGTTAAAGGGGCAGCTCTTGAAATTGATTTAGGCATAGAAAAAGTAATGGAGGCTAAAAAAAATGGAGAGAAAATGTTTGTGGAAATTAAAACATTTAATCAGAAATCCATTTTATATGCTTTCTACGGAGCTTTAGGTCAATATTTATGCTACAGAGACGCTTTGCAAGAAAAAAGTATTCCTCATCCTTTATATCTTGCAATTCCTTTATACGCATTCAGAAAAATTGAAAAAAATCCGTTTATTCTAAGAAGAGTTCAACAGCATAATGTAAAATTAGTCGTAATTAATTCCATAACAGAAAAGATTATAAAATGGATAAAATAAAAAAATACCAAAAAATTGTTGAGCAGGTACTCAATAGCAAAATAGGATTTCCTACCGAAGATTTTCCTAATATAAAAGATATATTATTGATTAGTAAAGATAAAATGCATTATTTGCAATTAACTTTTGGTTGGGATAAAGAAGAATACAATCACTATCCTGCCTATCATATAGAAGTAACTCGAGATGGAAAAATTTATATCCATCAAAATAGAACCGATGTACTTATAGATGAATTACTGATGGAACAAGGTGTACCAGAAATAGACATCTTAGATGGAATGGACGAAACCTTCCCAAGAAAATTAGCCGATTCAAAAGCTGCCTAACATTAAAATCCGTTGGGGTATTAATCCGTTGGGAAAAACAACAGATTAATGCACTAATTATTAATCATTTCCTACCCCTCCCACCCGCTTTGCGGTTCATTCGCTTGAATGTCTCCCAGACATTCACCCTGCGGGTTCGCTCAATCATCCCGCAAAGACTGAATAGGATTAGCCGTAGCCGCTTTAATAGACTCAAAACTCACCGTCAAAAAAGCAATGCCTATCGCCAATAAACCTGCCAAAGCAAACATCCACCAACTCAAAGAAATAGCAAAAGCAAAATCTTGTAACCAACGACTCATTCCAAACCAAGCAATGGGGGTCGCAATGACTAATGCAATTCCAACCAATTTCAAAAAATCCTTGGATAACAAACCCACAATTTGCAAAGTCGATGCACCAATTACTTTTCGCACACCAATTTCTTTTCTCCTTGTTTGCGTCACATAAGCAGCTAAACCTAATAAGCCCATACAAGCAATAAAAATAGCTAATAAAGAGAATAGACTAAATACTTTTTTAGACGTTTCTTCCGCTTCATAGAAAGCTTGTAAATCCCCATCCATAAAAGTAAAACGGAAAGGTAGTTGTGGCCAAAATTGTTTCCATTTTTGTTCAATTTGAGCAATAGTTGATTGAAATTCGCCGCCTTTGATACGCAAACTAATAAAAGCATTTAAACCATTTGCCCCTGCAGGATTGACTATAAATAAAGGTTCAATATTTCTATGAAGCGATTGGTAATGAAAGTCTTTTACAACCCCCACAACAGTAAAAGCCTCATCTTGGTTATCTGGATGAAAATCACTCGAAAAAACTTGTTTGCCTATCGGGTCGGTTAATCCTAATGTTTGAACGGCAGTCTCATTCAGTACCACAGAATTAGAGTCTGCAAATTCTTTGGAAAAGTCTCTGCCTTCAATCATTTCCATCCCCATACACTCTACATAGTTTTCATCGACTACTAATTGCCGACCAGTTGCTTTTTCATTATCGCCTGATGCTCGCCAAGAAGTACCAAAATACATTGTTCCAGGAATCGCATTACTAGAAGCAACGCCTAAAATGCCATCCATTCTCGTAAACTCTTCTTTCATGGTTTTTGCCTTCTGTACATCTAAATTACCCGCACCTTGAATATTAATGACATTCTCTTTATCAAAGCCCAATTCTTTATTTTGGATAAATTCTAATTGACGGAAAACGACAATCGTTGCGACAATCAATACTACAGAAATGACAAATTGCACGACCACCAAAGAATTTCTTAATAAAGCTCCTTTTTGAGTCGCAAATAATTTACCTTTTAAAACTTCTAATGGTTTAAAACTAGTTAGAATAAAGGCGGGATAACTGCCTGCTAGTAAGCCAATTAAAATTGCGCCTATCAAAAATGCTAAAATAGCCGGGGCATTTGCAAACGACCATAAACTAATCTGCTTCCCTGCAATATCATTGAATAAAGGCACTAAAAATAGAAGGATTCCAAAGGCTAGAATAGCGCTAATAAAACTAATCGTCACGGCCTCGACTAAAAATTGACTGGCAATTTCTTTTTTGCTCGACCCTAATGTTTTTCGAATGCCGACTTCTTTCGCTCTTTCTGCTGATTTAGCAGTTGCCAGATTCATAAAATTAATGACCGCAATAAATAAGATAAATAAAGCAATGACACTAAAAATATAAACCCTCGTTAAGCTGCCTGGTGGTTTTAATTCTCCTTCCAAATTAGATTTTAAATAAATATCCTTAATCGGTTGTAAAGAATAAATATAGCCGTTTCCACTTTTTTTATATTCCTCATAAGTCACCCCAAAATTGCGCAGTATTTCTCCAGAAGCATACTTCGTCACTAAATCTGGAAATTTAGCCGCTAATTGCTGGGCATCTGTTCCTTCTTTTAATAAAAAATAGGTATAGCTACTAAAGCCTATATGGTTTGGATTTAAGATAAAGGCATTTAAACTGCTACCAGACATCACCAAATCAAAATTGACATGAGAGTTTTCAGGTACGTCTTTACAAATACCTGTTACTTGTAAGTCATTATCATTTTGTGGAATGTCTATTATTTTTCCAATTGGATTTACGTTCCCAAAATATTTCTTCGCTGTAGATTCTGTTAAAACAACGGTATTCGGTTGTTTTAAGACTTCAGCTGGATTGCCTTCGATTAATCCAAAGTCAAAAACTTGGAAAAAATTACTATCCGCCCACATTCGTTCTTTTTCCTCAAAAACTTCTTCTCCCTTTTTTAATAAAATAGACCCCGGAAATTTAAAAATTCGACAACTTTCTTCTATTTCTGGATATTCTAATTTAGCAGACACCGCATAAGAATGCGGAACAACTGCATATTCGGTATTACGCCCAGGATATAATCTATCCAATACCATTCGATGAATCCTATCTCCTTTTTCGTGGAAACCATCATAGCCCAATTCACCTTGCACGAATAATAAAATCACTAGGAAACAAGCCATTCCTATCGCCAATCCTAAAATATTTATAATAGAAAAGGTCTTATTGCTTAAGAGATGGCGAAGGGCGATTTTGAAGTAATTTTTTAACATGGCAAAATGAGTGATGAGTGATGAGTTATAAGTGATAAGTTGTGAGTTGGTACATAGTTCCAATCCATTACATCATGCAAAATCTAAAGCTAATCCATACGATTTGCGATTCTCTCGACTGAAATCGAAGATTCAGTAAAACTAATGCTCTCCGAACATTCTCGATATGGGTTCGCTCATTCATCCTGTAAATCCCGCAACATCGGGTCATTCTGTACAAATACTGAATGGCTGCACCGCAATAAAGCAGTACAACCATTAGTTTTTCAATCGGGTATGATTTCTTACAAAAGTCTTTAATTGAGTGATGAGTGATAAGTGGTGAGTGATGAGTTGAACCCACTTATCACTCACCACTAATAACTCATCGCTATATATATTGCTGAACAATATTTTCTGTTACGACTTGTCCGTCCAATAATCGGATCACTCGATTACCGAATTCTGCACAATAAGGGGAGTGCGTTACCATGATGATAGTTGCGCCTTCTGCATTTAATTGTGCTAAAGTCTTCATTACATCATCTCCATTCGAGCTATCCAAGTTCCCCGTAGGCTCATCCGCTAAGATTAACTTTGGTTTATTGACAACGGCTCTTGCAACCGCAACCCTTTGTTGCTGACCACCAGATAATTGCTGTGGAAAGTGATTTCGACGATGCATAATGTTCATACGTTCCAATAGTTCTTCTACTCGCACCTTTCTTTCCGCAGAAGGAACTTTTGTATACAACATTGGTAATTCGACATTTTCAAATACCGTTAGTTCGTCAATTAAATTAAAGCTTTGGAAAATGAATCCAATATTATGCTTTCTTAAATTAGACCGTTTTCTTTCTGGATATTTGGCGACCTCTTCTTCTAAGAACCAATATTCTCCGTCAGTAGGATTGTCTATTAGGCCAAGAATATTCAATAAAGTGGACTTTCCGCAACCAGAAGGTCCCATAATCGAGACAAATTCTCCTTCTTTAATTTCGATGTTTAATTTATTGATGGCAGTTGTCTCGACTTCCTCTGTTCGATAAACTTTCACCAAATCTTTAATTCTAATCATATTAGATGGTTTTAATTGTTTTAATTTTAAAACGGGTGACTCAAGAATGTTTTCAATATTATAAATTAAATGCTATTTCAGAACCAATTCATCCTTATCCCCAAAATTATCATAACTAGAAGTAATCACTATATCTCCTGCTTTCAATCCTTGCGTCACTTCGTAGAAACTTGGGTTTTGGCGACCTACTTTGATGTCTCTTTTATAAGCGGTGTTTGTTTCAGGGTCTATTACATATACCCAATTTCCGCCTGTGGTTTGGTAAAATCCACCTCTAGCAATCAATAAAGCCTCAGTCTCAGCACTTAGTGCTAATTTAACGGAAACCGTTTGTCCCCGCTTGATAGTTGGAGGAATTTGAGCAGTAAAAACCATGTCTACCTCAAAAACGCCATTCCGTACATCAGGGTAAATCTTCTTGATTTGAAGGTCATACCAAATCCCTCCCAAAGGGAAAGACCCCTTTTGATTCAAAAAGATGCGTGTAATGTAAAATTCATCGATTCTTCCTCTAACTTTAAAGTTAGAAAGATCATCTAATTGGGCAATTCTACCGCTTCTATTAATCAACTCCCCTATCTCAGAATCCATCCCAGACAATTGTCCATCTATTGGCGAGCGCACTAGTAAATTTTCTAAGGTTTGCTTACTAATATTTAAGTTTCGGCGCATTAAATCTACTGAACTTTCTAGTTGGTTTTCTTGCACTACTTGCGACATACTATCTCTTCGAATAACTTCTGCTAATAATTTTTTTCTTCTCTGTAAATGTTCATATTGGTCTTGCGTTTCTTCAAAGTCTACTTGTGCAATCACATCATCTTTATATAAACTTTTATTTCTTCTTGTTCTTTTTGACAATAAATCCAAATTAAACTCAACATCCAAGGCTTGCTCTCTTAAATTTAAGCTTTGTTGCTCTCTAGTTAGTTTTAGGTTTTCTAACTGATTGATTTGATTCATAATCTGCCCCTCTGATTGTAGATAATTTAATTGCAGATTAGGATTAGATAATTGCATGATTTTTTGCCCTTTCTTCAGCATTGCACCATCTTCCACATAAATTTCTTCAATTCGACCACCCTCTACCGCATCAATAAAAACGGTCTTAATGGGTTCAACTACCCCTGTTATTGGGATAAATTCTTGGAAAACGCCTTGATGAATGGTATCAACCAAAAGGCGATTGGTTTCTACATTGAGTTTAGAAACACCCGCATTCTTATACATGTTATTGCCTACAAAGCTAGCAACACCAAGTGCTACTACTATTAAGGCAATTTTTTGCCAGCCGATTCCTTTTTTATCTAATTTTTTGTCCATCTTTTATGCTATCAGTTTTGTAAGTAGGATAATTTATCAATTCTTTAAAAATAAACCGTACCAAATATATTTTGACTATTGAAATAGCTGTGCCAAAAATATAATTTATTGATTATCAGTTAATTAAAAAATATTATTGCAACCTTTTTTAATTTTTCATGTCCGTAATAGTACAACTGTTGTCCGAATGTGGACAGTTTTACTTAACTTAGCCGCAAAGTCACTAATTACACCGACAAATATGAAAAAAGAAGGGAAAATTTTAATCATAGACGACGAAGAAGATATTCTATTAACGCTTCGCATCTTCCTAAAACAGCATTACACTTTTGTAAAGGCTGAACTCAATCCTCATTATATTCCTCGGCTACTTCGACAATTCGATTTTGATGTCGTGTTGTTGGATATGAATTTTCGCCAAGGGGACACCTCCGGAGCAGATGGTATTACATGGTTAACCAAAATCAGAGAATTAAGTCCAGAGACGCAGGTGATTATGATAACCGCTTATGGTGATGTTAATACTGCTGTAAAAGCCTTAAAAGTTGGCGCTTCTGATTTTGTCTTGAAACCTTGGAAAAATGAGAAACTATTAGAAACCGTAAATACCGCCTACGACAAAAAAAGAAACCCTCAAGGCGAACAAGCTGCTCCACAAGCAAGTGGCTTAAGCCCTGATATTGACCAACAATACAGTCAAATTGTCGGCGAATCTGCACCGCTCAAACAAACTTTAGCGACAGTTGCTAAAGTAGGAAAAACGGATGCAAATATTTTAATTTTAGGCGCAAATGGAACAGGAAAGGAGTTAATTGCCAGAGAATTACATCGCCAATCGGAACGAGTAGATAAAGTTTTTGTGTCGGTAGATTTAGGCGCCGTCCCAGCATCTTTGTTTGAAAGTGAATTATTTGGGCATAAAAAAGGCGCTTTTACGGATGCCTATGAAGATAGAATTGGTCGTTTTGAAGCAGCAAATAGCGGAACGCTATTTTTAGACGAAATTGGAAATCTTTCTTTGCCTTTACAAGCAAAATTATTATCAGTTTTGCAAACTAGGCAAATTAGAAAAATTGGCGAACACAAAATGACTAAAGTCGATATTCGACTAGTTTGTGCGACCAATATGCCGCTTTATGATATGGTGAAAGAGGGTACTTTTAGGCAAGATTTATTATATCGGATTAATACCGTAGAATTAAACTTGCCTAGTCTTGCGGAACGAATAGAAGACATTCCACTTTTAGCTAAACATTTCTTAAAAATCTATTGCAAAAAGTATCAAAAGTCGGCTATGAAATTTGCTAAAGAGACTTTGATAAAATTGGCTAATTATCATTGGCCTGGAAATATTCGGGAATTACGGCATGCGGTAGAAAGGGCCATTATTTTAGCAGATGGTAATATTCTCCAACCTGATGACTTTTTATTCCAAGAAACGGTACAGGAAAATAAAGGAGAAGGGATTAAAGTAGATAGTTATAATTTGGAAGAGGTAGAAAGACAAGCTATTAATAAAGCATTAAATAAACATAAAGGCAACGTCAGTAAAGCAGCCGATGAATTAGGCATTACTCGACAGTCATTGTATCGACGAATGGAGAAACACGGTCTATAATAGTGATGAATTACAAGTGATGAGTGATGAGTGAGGTTGAAAATTGAAAATTTTAAATTGAAAATTGAAAATTAAAAAGAAGTTAAACTACAGCTACATAGCAATAGAAGGAAATATTGGTGCAGGAAAAACCACTCTTAGCGAAATGCTCTCTAAGGGATTTAATTATCGTCTAATATTAGAGCAATTTACCGATAATCCCTTTCTGCCTCTCTTCTACGAAAATCCAGAACGATATGGCTTTCAAGTAGAGTTATTTTTTATGACCGAACGGCATAAACAATTGCAATCCTATTATGCTTCTCAAGACCTTTTTCAACAAAATACGATTGCAGATTATTTCTTTTTGAAAACCCTTTTATTTGCTAATAGCAATCTATTAAATGAAGAAAAACGGCTCTTTCAAAAGCTTTTTCATACCTTAAATGCTCGCTTTCCTAATCCAGATATTTTAGTTTATTTACATCGCCCTGTTCGGGAATTAAAAACTTTCATCAATCAGCGAGGACGAGAAATGGAAGAAACGATTGACCCTATATATTTAGATAAAGTAGAAAAAGCCTACTTCGGCTTTTTTAAAACGCAACCAACTTTCCCTGTTTTGGTGATTGATATGGAAGGAGTGGATTTTGTCAAAACGCCTTGTGCTTATGAGAAAATTGTGGGTTTATTGCAGGAGGAGTATGAAGCTAAAGTGCATTATTTAAAATTGTAAGTTGCTTCCTCTGTTGGTTCCCTATACTTCATCTCTCCCATAATCTCCGCAAAGGCTTTATAAGATTTAATTCTATCTTCTGCATCAAAAATATTCGTAACCGCAATCAATTCATTGACCCCAGTTTTTGATAAAAAATCAGCAGTTTGTTGTTTGACTGTTTCCTTATTCCCAACAAAAGAATATTTCAACATTTGTCGCACCGCAGGATGTTTAGCCACTTCTCGCAATTCTTGCGTCATAGCACAAGGTGGTTGTAAATAAGACCGCTTCCCAGTTAAAATACCTACTATCCCTCGAATCAAAGTGGTTAACATTTGTTCAGCGGCTTCGTCTGTCTCTCCGATGATGACATTTACACCCGCCATCGTATAAGGTTCTTTTAAATATTCTGAAGGTTGAAATTCATTATAATAAATATTTAAGGCATCCATTAAATGGGTCGTTGCAAAATGACTGGCAAAGGCATAAGGCAAGCCTTTCTTCGCTGCCAAATGCGCACTATCGGTACTTGACCCTAGAATGTAAAGTGGTACATCTATCCCTTCCGCAACATTTGCCCGTACTGCCGCGCCACTATTATCTGTTGAAAAATATTTTTGAATTTTATTAATTTCTTGTGGAAAAGCATAGGTCGCTTGCATGCGACTAGGGTTAATCGCATTGGCAGTTGCGGCATCTGTTCCTGGTGCTCTACCTAACCCAAGGTCGATTCGATTCGGATATAATGCGCCTAACGTACCAAACTGTTCTGCTATTATTAAGGAAGGATGATTCGGTAGCATAATCCCGCCAGAACCTACTCGAATTGTTTTAGTGTTCGCTGCGATATAGCCAATTAAAATCTGAGGCGCTGCACTTGCTATACTAATTGAATTATGATGTTCCGCTAACCAAAATCTAGTATACCCATAGCTTTCTGCTGCTTGGGCTAGTTTTAGGCTATTTTTTAGGGTTTCTGCGGGGGTTAGTCCTTCCGAAACTAAGGCTAAGTCAAGGATGGAATAGGCTATATTTCTTATATTTTGGCTCATGTTTTTTATTTTGTATCGGCGAATTCATTCGCCGCGATAATATTTCAAGGCGAGTGAATTCGCCGATACTAAGTCTTTACCAAATGGAATCACTTAAAACCTTATTTTTCCACTAATTCAACTATTAATTTTTGACTCAACTGGTTATTCAAATTCATTTCGATTGGCTCAAACACAATTGGAATTTTATTTTTTTCCCAAAACACTACTCTTTCTTTTTCGTCAGAAAACGCTTCATTAGAAAAATTGAATACTTTCGAAAATTCAACTCTTACTATGGAATCTTTTGTTCCAAAATGGGTAAAAGTTTGTGGTGTACTCAAACCTCGATAATATCCAATAGTATCTAATTTTAAATTTTGAATATGACACCAAAGTTCTAATGGCTTGTTAAATGCGCCATATTTGGATTTGATTCCAATCGTATCTTCCCAAGCAATGGAATACCAATCCTCTCCTTCAGGAATTATCTCAATGGTTATTTTTAGTTTTTCTTTATCTTCCTTAAACTTATTTTCTATTTGACGCTTTGATTTAACTAAATCATCTTCTAATCGCTTATGTTTTCTTTCATTTCTAGTTTCCATACTAGGAACTAAAATATCGCCATTCCATCTATATTCGTGGCCTCGCCAAATGGTCATTGATAAAATCAAATA
The DNA here is from genome assembly GCA_017857395.1 of Bacteroidota bacterium. GTDB lineage: Bacteria > Bacteroidota > Bacteroidia > Chitinophagales > Saprospiraceae > JAFMDF01. Next base: position 25,860 of record JAFMDF010000071.1, read on the forward strand.
GCCACAAAATAAATTAGCTAAAATTGGGAAAATAAAATTTCTCTCTTTTAATTTATTCTTTCTTGTCCAAAGAAAATAGGCACCATATACAAATAATCCCAAATAACTTAATCCATGATAAAGAATATCACCAAACCCATGACCAAACCGTACTTTTCCCGAGGCTAAAAAAACGGATAGAACACTTAGAATTATCAAGGGTAATATTTGGATAATTTGTCTCATTAGGTATCATTTTAGTAATAAATCCTAAGTCAACTTCTTCAAAGCCACTTTAATCCGAGCAATAGCGGCCCGCAACTGCGCCTCAGAAGCCGCATAAGACATCCGAAAATACCCTTCTGCCCCAAAGGAAACACCAGCGACCAAAGCGACATGCGCTTCCGTCAAGATGTACATACAGAAATCATTTGAATTATTAATAATTTTATCGCCAAATTTCTTCCCCATAAAGTTACTAATATCAGGGAAGACATAAAAAGCGCCTTCTGGTTCATTGACTTTTAAACCTGGGATTTCTCTTAATAAGCCTAAAACCATATCTCTTCTTCGCAGAAACTCTTTACGCATCTCATAGGTAGGTGTCATATCAGCTAAAAGTGCGGTAACTGCTGCTTTTTGTGCAAAAGCATTCGTGCCAGAGGTTACTTGACCTTGGTGTTTCGCACAAGCTTTCGCAATGTGTAAAGGGGCACCAATATAGCCTAATCGCCAGCCTGTCATCGCATACCCTTTAGCAAAACCATTGACCGTAATTGTTCTATCTTTCACCGCATCAAAAGTACCAATACTCGAATGTTTACCTACAAAATTAATATATTCGTAAATCTCATCTGCTACCACATACACATGTTCATGTTTGCCAATCACGTTTGCAATTGCTTCTAATTCGTGCGCCAAATAAACCGAACCTGTTGGATTACATGGAGAGGAAAATAAGACAAATTTTGTTTTATCTGTAATTGCGGCATCTACTTGCGCTGCCGTTACTTTATAATCATTTTCAATACCTGCAAAAACATCAACTGGAACGCCGCCTGCCAAACTTACAATTTCCGAATACGTCACCCAATAAGGGGAAAAAATCACGACTTCGTCTCCTTCATCTAAAAAAGCGTGGCAAAGATTGTGTAACGACTGCTTTGCACCAGTAGAAACGACAATTTGATTTGGGGTAAATTCCAACCCATTATCTCGCTTAAATTTGGTACAAATTGCTTCTCGTAATTCTAATAATCCAGGAACGGGCGTGTATTTGGTGTATCCCTCATCTAAGGCTTTTTTCGCCGCTTCTTTGATATGGTCAGGCGTATCAAAATCTGGCTCTCCTAGACTCAGACTAATCACATCATTTCCTTCTGCTCTTAATTCTCTTGCTAATTGCGACATTTTTAACGTCGCTGATTCTGCCATGTTTAATACTCGTTGCGATATAGGAGAAGTACTAACTATACTCATTTTTAGACGATTTTTTTGTTGGTTGACGGTGCTCAGTTTAAGGTTAATCGTACACTATCTACCCTACTGAAATAGGAATAATTATAGGTAACTTGGTTAGAGATATAACAAAAGTAAATTCTTTTTGAATGGATTACTATTTTTCTATTTCTTTTTTAGTTCCATTTCAAATCACTCCTCCACAATCCGCTTCTTCAAATCTCGATTCACCGCAATACTAGCATTCAACTCAAAACCAACTAATAGAATAAAAGCATTCAATTGTATCCAAATCATTAAAACAATGATGGTACCAATAGAGCCATAGAATTTATTATAAGACCCAAAATTATCTACATAAAAAGAGAAGGCAACGGAGGAAAGAATAGATAAAAGGGATGCTAGGGTTGCCCCCGTAGTGAAAAATTTAAACTTTCGGTGCATTCCTGCGCCATAACGATAAATAATAGAAATGCCTGTATAAAAAAGTGCCAAAATGACTAGCCAACGCACCACATAAATACTATATTTGGTAAAAAAGTCCAATTTTACAAAATCACTAATAGCCGTCATGACCAAACTTCCGAGGATAATAAAAATAACGGATATTAATAATAATAGTCCTAATTGCAAGGTCAACAACACCGCAATTCCCCTTTTTTTCAAGCCACTCCGCTTCTTAAAAGTCGTCTTCAAATAAGATTTATCAAAACTATGCATCAAAGTCATCATCCCATTGGAGGCAAAAAATAAGGCCAATACAAAACCAAAAGACAAAAGCCCTATTCTTGGGTTCGTGGTAATATCTTGAATGAATTCAAATAAACTATCTCCTGCTCCACCGGGCAGAATAACCTGTATTTCTCGATTTAATACTTCATAATAATTTTCGTGTTCCAAAAAATAATTGAGTAAATATTCTTGAAATAAGGGCAATAAGGTAAACAGCATGATTAAGGCAGGAAATAGCGACAAAAAGAAACTAAATGCCATCGAATTTGCCCGAGTTGTTAAATCTCGGCGTTGTCCTTCATGATAAATAAATATTGCCACATCAGAAATAGGCACTTTAAAGAAACCAGGAAAAGAATGCGTCTTTGCCCAACTAATCACACTTAACACCAGAGGGTGCTTTAAGAAAAAATCCGTTATTTGCTGAGCGGTTGGGAATTTCATGTAAAAGGTGACAAGGTATAAAGGTTAAAAGGTGACAAGGTAAAAGGGCAATAAGGTTTCTGAAGTTGATAAGTTTTAATGCTTACCTTTCAACCTCATTACCTCTTGACCTTGTTACCTCTCCTCTTTATAATAAGGCTTCAATTTATCTAATAAAACATTTGGTGCAGGAATCGTTTCATTCGTTTCCATATTCACAAAACATAGTTTTACGCTTCCTCCATTCACCAAATCCCCATTTTCTTTATATACTTCGTGATTATAAGTAATCGTATCCTTAGGCAATCTTCGGATAATTGTTTTAACCGTCAATAATTCGTCGTAATATGCAGGGCGAACATAACGCATATTCAAAGACATGACGGGCATCATAATTTTCTCTTTTTCCTCTAAATCTAAATAGCGGACGCCTAAATCTCGCATGGCTTCTACCCTACCAACTTCGTAATATTTTGGATAATGGCCATAATATAAATAGCCCATTTTATCTGTTTCTGCGTACCTGACTCTGATTTTTGTTTCGTGTATAAACATGGAGAATTTTCAATTTATAATTTTCAATTTTCAATTTTCAAATGGGGCTTTCGATTACAATACTGAAAATTAATGCTTGTAAACTACTCATTCTTCCTTATTCGACCTAATTTGCAGTTTTTCTGATAAAGCTTAAAAATAATTAAGAGGCTTCGTGGTCGCCTAACTCGCAACTCGCAACTCGCAACCCGTAACTATTATGCTTTTTCCAAAAATTACTTTAAATTGTAAAGGTCAATTAGTCAGTTTAGAAAAACCCATTGTAATGGGAATTTTGAACGTTACGCCCGATTCTTTTTATGACGGTGGGCAATATACCGCCAATTCCTCCATTTTGCAACAAGCAGAAAAAATGTTGACCGCAGGAGCAAAGATAATTGATATTGGTGGAATGTCTTCCAGACCAGGTGCTGAAATAATTGATACAGCCGAGGAATTAAAACGGGTTATCCCTCCAATTGAGGCAATCATTTCCGCTTTTCCAGATACTATTATTTCTATAGATACTATTCGTTCCAAAGTAGCCAAGGAAGCCGTTAACACAGGTGCAAGCATTATTAATGATATTTCAGCAGGGAAATTAGACGAGGGTTTCTATCAAACAGTAGCGGATTTGGAGGTGCCTTATATTCTAATGCATATGCTAGGAAAGCCAAAAAATATGCAAGAAAAACCTATATATACCGACATTGCCCTCACCGTGTTAGATTTTTTTATTAAAGAAGTAGGAAAATTGCGGGAATTAGGTGTAAAAGATATTATCTTAGACCCAGGTTTTGGTTTTGGGAAAACCATTGACCATAATTATCAATTACTGAATAAATTACATACTTTTCAAATACTCGATTTACCCATTTTAGCAGGTATTTCTAGAAAGTCTATGATTCATAAACTTTTAGGGATAACTCCTCAAACTGCTTTGAACGGAACGACCGCCTTAAATATGGTTGCCTTACAACAGGGCGCTAAAATTTTAAGAGTCCATGATGTGCAAGAAGCAGTTGAAACGGTTAACCTATATTTGCAGTTAGAAAAAAATAAATAACTGTTCCCCGTTGCGAATTACCAGTTGTCAATTAGGAGTAGACTAAACTGGCAATACGTAACCGGCAACTGGTTTGAGAAAACACATATCTTAAATGGCCTATCAACTAACAGAAGAAAATATCAAACATGCCACGCTAAGTTTTTTGAAGACTTATTATAAAAATAATGAATCAAGAGGTTTTGGTAATACGGTTGCCACTTTGGATATGCAAGCAGGAGATGGCATTGTAGCGGATGGATACATTAAGTTTTCAGTAGAAGACGACCCTATTGCTAATATGTCTGCAAAAGATGCAGAAAAAGCGGTATTAGAAGCAAAGACTACAAAGAAAAAAACAAAAGAATCCTTCCTCGCTACTTTTGAGGCAACTTCTCAAGGAACTGCTCAAGAAGTTCAATATAGCCTTCAACGTACCCTACTTTTTTTTGATGCTTTAGCTGTTGCTAGTATTATAGCCGCCACTTCTTATGGTTATAATTATATAAATGACCAATTTACACTTAACCAATTAGGCACTTTCAAGTTCTTCGGAGGATTTGTATTGGTTTTACTAGCTTCCATGATTGGTTATGCCTTAATTTTTAAGTTTTTATCAAGATACCATCATATTCATGCCTTAGCCCAATTTAAGCGCTATCAAGCAGATGAACAATGGGTATCTTATGGAGAAGATGTTTTTGCTAATCCTGGTAATAAGTATTTATTAGAACTAAAAAAACAATGTATTAGAGAAGGATATGGGTTAATTTCAGTGGACCAAGCATTGCAGCCTAGCCTAGTCATGACGCCTCAAAGAAAGTCAAAGAAAAAAGATAAGCGTAAAAAACGAACCTTCTCAGCTGAAAAAATCACCAATCAAAAAGCATTCAAATGGGTCGGCGGTATTAAGATGCCTCAATTAAAAGCACCTGCTATTAATACAACTGATTATTCTAGATTTACAAAGTCTTATTGGAAACAAGGGGCAGTCATCGCAGCTATGCTTTTTGTGATGGGTGAGATTTATATTGAAGAACGAAAAAATCCAAATATTGTCTATGTAGATGAAGCCAAATACCAAAAAGAACTACTAGCTAAAAAAGGAAATTCAGTACCTGAACCTATGGATTATTTAGTAGAAACGGAAGATGGTGAATTCATTTTAAACAGTGAATTAGAAAAGCAAAAAGCAGCAAAGGAAACCCAAGAAATAGCTTCGACGATTCCTAGAATGTCTAAAGAAAAGAAAGCACGTCCAAAAACAGTTAAATCAGATGCCTTAATTATTTCTACAGGTTTTTCCCAATTTGTTAGTTATGATTGCAATCGACTTTCGGCTATGGTTGGACAAAATTTTTTAGTGCAAATAGCAACTGCTAAAAGTAGTACAGAAGCCATTAAAAAAGTCAAAACCTTTAATGAAAATGGGTTTAAGGCAAATGCGGTTTGGTTAGGTTGTTTTCTAAACAAAAAGATTTATGTCATCTATTTAGACGATATTTTTAATGATAAAAATGCGGCTACTGTTCGATTAGAAAAATACCAAAAATTACTTATTGCTAAGAAAAAAGACCCTAAAACAGCTATTTTGCGAGTGATTGAAGGAAAGAAACAATAGCTTAATATGCTAAAGTCTAAGCTATAATAAAAAAAAGCCGAGCCAATCCCCCAATCAGCCCGACTTTAAAAATATTTTTTTGTCGTTACTATCTTACTATTCAAAAGGTATACCAAAAATAAAATTTGGTCACTTTACCTAAGAAAGAAAAATAAAATTGGGTTTATAAGTGTCCGTTAGACGTAAAAAGAAATTTTGTAATGGTAGGTAGATAAATAAAGAATAAATAACCTGCGGTAAAAAGAAGAATTTCAGAAGAATTACAATGGATGGATTTGGAAAACCCCATAATTATTTAGTCCTGAATTATACCTAACTTCAAAATACTTCGTACAAAACACCACATCCAAGTACAATCGCTTTTTATGATTTTCACTTTTATCTATTGGTTTTTCGTATTTCTACTGCTGTTTGTAATAGGTTTTTCATTTGTCAATTTTATGGAAAAAACCTCAGATGAGGTAAATAAAATAGTCTCGATTGAATACTATTTTATGGTAGGGTTTGTATTAATGACCGCTATAAGTGCGTATTTATCTATTTTTATCCCCCTCAATTCGTTTGTCCTTTTATCTGTTGTCTTTATTGGGTTAATCGTTTATCGCTTAAACAGCATAAAGCTTACCGAAATATTTAAGCGTTTCTATACTTCCTTTACCGCATTAGAAAATTGGGAAAAGAGCATGCTACTGGCAGGAGTTTTTTTTTTAGTTTTGGTCGCATCCAATGAAATTTGGGTATCAGATACAAAGTTATATCATGCTCAAAATGTGCAATGGATACAACAGTATGCGGTCGTTCCAGGTTTAGGTAATTTTCAGCCTCAACTTGGTTATAATAATATGTTTTTTCCTGTAACCGCCTTATTTTCTCTCGAATTACCTTTTGCCTACCAAAATTACGATACCCTTATTTATCCTTTTAATGGTATTCTAATTTCCTTATTATTTTTGAAAATAGGTTCCTTTATACGTACAGAATTGAACCGAGGTGACTGGTGGAGAGCGAGTTTTTATGTTTTAATTTTTGGCTTTTGTCTCCTTCTTTTTCCAAAAGGACTAAGTTCTCCTGCACCAGACTATATCTGTGGCGCTCTAGTTATTTATGTTTTTTTAATGATAGAAAAACAAGGGTTTAATATACCTTATGATCAATCCTTATACCTAAGTGGAGTTATCATTGCTGCTATTATTTTTAAACTGAGTGCCTTGTTGCTAGGGTTACTAATTTTACCACTTATAGCCACAAATTTTACCCTTAAAAAATTACTGTCCATTATAGGAATAGCCTTACTAATTGGACTCCCTTTTTTAATTAGAAATTACTATTTATCAGGTTATTTAATTTTTCCTTTTCCTGCTATAGATTTATTTTCACCTGAGTGGAAAATAGCTAATGAAATAGCGGAGTTCGAGAAATTAGT